>JAEYWQ010000011.1 GCA_023428885.1 Bacillota bacterium | reverse complement strand
CCTATAGGTCCCACTAACCGAAAGGTTATGCCGGCGTGGCGGAACTGGCAGACGCACAGGACTTAAAATCCTGCGGGACTAATCTCCCGTACCGGTTCGATTCCGGTCGCCGGCATTGTTCTTATTTATAAGAGCAATGCTATTAATATGTAGTGAGAACTTCATATGTGTGCATGTAGCTCAGCTGGATAGAGCACTTGGCTACGGACCAAGGTGTCGGGAGTTCGAATCTTCTCATGCACGTATTAAGCCCTGAAAACAGATGTTTTCAGGGCTTTTTGATAATTATTGCTGATTCGATTTCTGAAAGTATTCTTTCTTTCTTCTTTTTATATAGAACACAAGACCGCTACAGAATATGTAAAAGATCAGAATAGTAATACCAAGTGGCTTTTCAATATTGATCACTTGTCCCGTATCTTTTGTGCTCATATAAATCAGGTGAATACCAGGTAAGAGGCCTAGGAATCCTCCTAAAGATTTACCTTTGCTTAATAGAACACCTCCACCTAAAAACAAAGCGATCCAAGCAAAGCAGATAGGTGAAATTGAGCTAATTCCTATGGACATTGCCACAAATCCATAAAATATAACAAATAATATTGCTGGAATAAAAAATAAGATTTTCATGATAAATTCACCTCTACTTATTATACTAACATCAACGCAGTCTTATTAAGCGGTCAATTTCTATATTCAGTCTTTGAACCATCTCTTTTAGCACTTCTTTGCTAGGTCGATAACAGTCTTTAAACAATTCTTCTTTGGGTAAGCTCCAAATTGGAGCATTTTCTGGGATATCACCTTTCGTTCTCGGTATCAGATGCCAATGAACGTGTCGATCTAGGTTTCCTAACATGGCATGATTCATTTTATCAGCTTTGAATGCATGATAAGCAGCTTCCGCAACCAGGCTCATTTCTTCTAAATGCTTTTGCCGAAAATCATAAGGTAATTGATGAAGTTCATCAACATGCATTTTACATAGAAAAATAGTATATCCCTTATATTTTTGATGATCCGCTAAGACAACATATCCAGTCGTTAGCTCTTTGACGAAGTATGGATTTGTTCCATCTAGAATCATCTGAATTCTCTCACAGATTAAGCAACTCATATGTATCCTCCTGATTTAACTGTTATAATATTAATATTAACATTAATTGCCTAGTTTGTACACGAAGAATGTAATGTATAAAAAATAACCTCTTGTAATGTATCATACCAATTGGCAGTTCATTGGACGGGGAATATCCATACCTATATTTGACAATCTAAAGTGAACTAAGTATACTTAAGTTTATTAGAGAGAAGCAGTTTCGGTTGAAAGGTTAATCTCAAGGATAATTTCAAGGATAATTTCAAGGATGAACTCAAGGATGATTTCATGAATATTTTTGTGGATAATTAACTGAAGCGATTAAGATAAGTTATTTTGGGGGGAAGTTATGAAAAAGAGGATTCTTATAGTAGAAGATGATATGAATATTAATAATATGATAAAAGAAGTTTTTGATAAGGAAGGTTATGAAAGTACCCAGGCATTTTCAGGAACAGAAGCTGTTCTATGTACAAAGATGCAGGCTTATGATCTGATCATACTAGATTTAATGCTTCCAGGAATGAGTGGCAATGATTTTCTTAAGATCTACCGTAAGGATGCTAAAACACCTGTGATTGTACTGTCAGCTAAGGATGAACTGGATAGTAAGATAGACCTGTTATCTAGTGGTGCAGATGACTATTTGACCAAGCCATTTGAGCTGAGAGAACTTATTGCCAGGGTTAATGTTCAATTGCGAAGATTCTCTCTTGATAATGATGATAAAAGTGTTGAGGAGAGTGTCTTGATACATAAAGACCTTAGGTTAAATAAGTCCAACAAGGAGCTTAAGTTAGGAGATAATGTAATTAGCTTGACTCGACAGGAGTTTAAGATTTTAGAACTTTTGATGTCATATCCCAATAAGGTGTTTAGTAAGCAGGATATCTATGATTACGCATGGGAGGATTATTTTATCGGGGAAGACAAGACGATTAATGTACATATTAGTAACATAAGACAGAAACTGAAGAAGTTCACCAATGAGGATTACATTGATACCGTTTGGGGGATCGGCTTTAAATTAAATAAGTGAAATCTTTAACATTTCTTTAACTATTGTTTGCGATTAATTAATTTGTCTACTTTATAATTCGATTATAAAGTTCATGTAAAGGAGATATATCATGGGTAACATAATGTTAAAGACCACCACACTTACGAAAAAGTTTAAAGAACAAGCTGCTGTGAATCAAGTTAGCCTCACTGTGAATCGTGGAGAGATATATGGATTTATCGGTAGAAATGGAGCAGGTAAGACTACTTTTTTGAAGATGGTAAGCGGATTAACTTTTCCCACCGCTGGTAAGATTGAACTGTTTGGTGAGGATTGTGGTAGAAAACCAAACTTATTCAATCGCATTGGAGTATTAATCGAAGCTCCTGGTTTGTATGGAGGAATGACAGCTTTTGAGAATTTAAAGGCAAAATGCATTGCATATGATATCTCAGATGACAACTATATAAACAGTTTATTGGGATTTGTAGGATTATCAGATACAGGAAAGAAAAAAGCAAAGAATTTTTCCCTTGGAATGAAGCAACGATTAGGAATCGCTATGGCTTTGATTGGCGATCCGGATTTATTGGTGCTGGATGAACCAATTAATGGCCTAGATCCACAGGGTATTGTAGAAGTCAGAGATACTATCCTGAAATTGAATAAGGAGAAGAATATTACAATTATTATTTCTTCCCATATACTCGAAGAGTTATCAAAGATAGCATCCAATTATGGTATTATTCATGAAGGTCGCTTAATTCAAGAGTTGACGAAAGAACAACTTTTAGATCGTTGTAGTGAACGTATTGAGATTAAGACCGCTCAGACAAAGGAAGCTTGTACAATTCTAGAAGAGGAACTTAGGATTCAAGATTATAAGGTGGTTGACTCGAATACCATATATATCCAAGAACGGTTGAATGAAACTGGTTTGATTAATATGACACTTGCTGCTAAGGGAATTCAGGTCAACTCAATCAATACAACAAGTGATGATTTGGAAACTTATTTCTTGAACTTGACAGGAGGAGCTTGCCATGCTTAATACAATAAAGATGGATTTATACCGTATGCTCAAAACTAAGGTGTTTTATGTAACTATTATTATTACAGTAATTTCAGTTATTCTTAGTATATGCTCTGTAAAGTACTTGGCTGAAAACCCAGAGTATCTGGAAAAGTTAAATGCAGCGTTAGAAGAAACAAGTGAAATTGATTTAAATGTAGGAATCCAGATGGGGAATGTAGCAATTACCACGGCGGATAGCGCCACAGAAGATATTTTTATGGGCATATTTGTAGGTGGTGTATTCTTATTAATGGGTGTAATATTTTGTGTGGTTTTCGTTTGCACAGAACATAATTCTGGTTATATTAAGAATGTTGTTAGCCGAAAGGGATATAGAAGCCAGATGAGTGCTTCAAAATCAATCACTATGGTAATTTATACTTTAGTACAATTTGCAGTTTCTATAGTAATATTTTTATTAATATACTCAGTTTTATTTGATGGCCTTCACTTTTTGAGTGTAGGAAACTTCCTTCGATATCTTGGAATGCAAGCTATAGTACAGATAGGGCTTATGAATTTATGTATATTCTTCTGTAATATTGTTCGTAATATGGCTTTTAGTATGGCATTTGGTATCTGTGTAAGCGCAGGCTTATTTTCTCTGATTACTACATTGATTGATAAGTTTAACTTACCATTTAATACTACGGATTATCTATTGAGTATTCTTATGAAGAAACTACCAATGGCATATGATAATACGTTATATGTTCGTACTCTTATAATATCGATTATTAGTATAGTAGCTTATCAAGTAGCCAGTTTATTTGTCATGAAGAAGCAAGATATTAAGTAGAGAGTGATTAGAAGAGTTAGAATTGGTAACTAAGGTTGACTTAAGACATATGTTTTATGAAAATGAAAGGTTTGGATTAACTATGATTTGGATAACTCTTGGGGCAGCTGTTATTGCAATTATTTGCATTATTCGATATGAACTATACAAAAATCAAATAAAGCAGTTCCGCGACTCTATTCGTTTTATAGAACAGCACAATTCAAATATGCGAATTACACATGAGATATTTAATCGTGAGATAGATGATCTGGTTATCGATTTAAATCGTCTTATGGAAAAACATCGTAGTATGCAAAATGAGGTAGAAAAAAAAGAGCAGACTTTAAAGGACCTTGTTACCAATCTATCACATGATATCAGGACTCCGTTGACTTCCTTGGATGGGTATTTTCAATTGTTGATGTCTTGTGAGGTAAAGGAAGATCGAGAGCGATATTATAAGATAATAAGTGGCAGAATTGAAAGCTTAAGAATTCTATTAGATCAGCTGTTTATGTATATGAAGCTGCAGAATAATTCCTATGAGTTTGAAATGAATGACTGTAACTTGAACAAGCTATTATATGATGGCCTGTTTGAGTTTTATCAAGAATTTACGGATCGAGGGATGGAACCTATCATTGAGATTCCAGAAGAGACGATTATGATAAAAGCGAACCCTCCGGCTTTTCATCGTATCATTCAAAATATAATAAAGAATATTTTAGAACATGGCAGTAATCAGTTTGTTGTACGTCTTGCTATCACTGGGAAGAAGGTTTCGATTGAGTTTAAGAATGAGTATCTTAGTAATAATCACATAGATATCAGTAAAATCTTTGATCGCTTTTATAAAGCAGACTCTGCGAGAACATCAAGCTCAACTGGACTTGGATTGGCCATAGCTAAGGAATTAATCTTAAAGATGAAGGGTGAAATCAATGCAAGTGTAAATGAAAACACATTTACAATCGCTATGAAGTTTGATATGTTAAAATAGAAAGAACCGTTACCGATGAACATCTATGAAAATGCTAGGATCATAGACTTTTATCGATAACGGTTCTTATAATTTATGACAAGTTAGGCAGTTAGTTTACTCATCAGTAAATACCAAGATGCACACCTTACTCCTATATTTTAGTAGACCATGTGCTACAGTCAATCACTTTGTTTACCCAGCCATCATAGAACTCTGGTTCATGACAGATTAAGAGGATACTACCCTTATAGGCCATTAAAGCACGACGTAATTCGTCCTTCGCATCAACATCAAGATGGTTGGTAGGCTCATCTAGTAATAGAATATTAGTTTCACGGTTTAATAACTTACATAGGCGTACCTTAGCCTGCTCACCACCACTAAGAACGCGTACCTGACTTTCGATGTGGTTGGTTGTTAAACCACATTTTGCAAGCGCAGAACGGCATTCATATTGAGTCCAGGATGGATATTCCGTCCATACTTCTTCAATACAGGTATTGTTCTTGGCACCGGACATTTCTTGTTCAAAATAGCCCTTATAAAGATAATCGCCAAGGATAACTTTACCCTGAAGAGGTTGTATAATGCCAAGGATGCTCTTTAATAAAGTTGTTTTACCTATACCGTTAGCACCCTTTAATACCATCTTATCGCCACGCTCCATGGTCAATTGAATCGGTTTTGAAAGTGGCTCATCATAACCGATGACAAGATGCTCTGTCTGAAAGATATAACGGCTTGCTGCACGAGCTTCCTTAAAGACAAATTCAGGCTTTGGTTTTTCTTTCGCTAATTCGATGACATCCATCTTATCCAGCTTCTTCTGGCGAGACATAGCCATATTACGAGTTGATACACGAGCTTTATTTCTAGCTACGAAGTCTTGAAGTTCATTAATTTCTTGCTGCTGGCGTTTATAAGCGGATTCCAACTGTTGCTTTTTCACGGCATATACTTCTGAGAACTTGTCATAATCGCCTACATATCGATTTAACTCACCATTCTCCATATGATATACCAAATTGATTACACTGTTTAAGAAAGATATATCATGGGAGATTAGAATAAAAGCATTCTCATATTCTTGCAAATATCGTTTTAACCATTCGATATGTTCCACATCCAAATAGTTGGTAGGCTCATCTAGAAGTAAGATATCTGGCTTCTCTAAAAGAAGCTTAGCAAGTAAGACTTTGGTTCTTTGACCTCCACTTAGATCTGTTACGTCTTTATCAAGACCAACGTCAGCTAAACCAAGAGCACGAGCAACTTCTTCTACCTTGGTATCTATGATATAGAAATCATGAGCATCCAGTAAATCCTGAATGGTTCCAAACTCCTCCATTAATTCAGTCATCTTATCTTCAGAAGCATCTGCTAACTGGTTGCAGATATCATTCATCTTGGCTTCCATATCGAATAAAAAGTTGAATGCTGACTTTAAAACATCGCGAATTGTCATACCTTTCTCAAGGATGGCATGCTGATCTAAATAGCCAACACGGACATTTTTGGACCATTCAATGGTTCCTTCGTCTGGCATTAATTTATCTGTAATAATATTCATGAAGGTAGATTTACCTTCACCATTAGCACCAACTAAACCAATATGTTCACCCTTTAATAAACGAAAGGATACATCATGAAAGATCATACGCTCGCCGAAACCATGATTTAGATTAGTAACATTTAATATACTCATTGAAAAGCTCCTTATCATAACTGCTTAATTTATATAGGTATACACCTGTTTTCTTATGTCTCAATTCTTAATATTTTACATGAAATGTTGTTCGTTGGCAAGTACTATCGAATTTGCCTAGTTATAAGAAGTAAAAATAATTGAAAAAGCGGGTAATTATAGAAATTTAAGGAGATTTTAATGAAAGCTACATATTAATACCATGGTTTCTATGTTACAATGGTTAAAATTAAGAGAAAGTGACATGATAATATAGAGAAGTAATCACAATTGATGCAAGGTAAAATTTGCAACAAGCAGTGCAGAAATGAGGATAGTATGACAGAAGAATTATTCTTAAAGAATTTAGAGGAAAGTTTAAGAGGAGAGCTACCAGCATCTGAGGTAGGTCAAAATATAGAATATTATCGCGACTATATCGCGACAGCGCGTAGATCGAAATCAGAAGAAGAAGTTATGAAATCTTTGGGTGATCCTCGGTTAATTGCAAGAACAATTATAGATACGTATCGGTTGACACATAGTACAAAGAATCCACGTTCCCGTCAGGAGACTTACCAGAACAATTATTCAAGTAATGAGTTTCGAGATGGAGATTCAAAACGGGATGGTAAGGGAAACCATTCCTCTTTTAAGGTATTCCGTACCGCAAGTTGGATTACATCAGTCATTGTAGTTATTCTTCTGCTTTTATTTTTTGGTATTGTACTCTGGATTGGTGGAATCATGGTTAAATTATTCTTACGTTTTATTCTACCTATCATATTAATTATCGTGGGTGTGAATTGGATTCGTAGACAGTTTAGAAGGTAAAAGAGAGGCAGTGGAAATTATCTTTAGATAATTTCCACTGCCTCATTTTTGTAAAAAAGTACTTGATAATATGGATTTGCTTCATTGCGTTCATATTTACTTTATGGATATGGAATAAACCATATAGTCACCTAACTGATAGGGGGCATAATAGGTGTAAGCCTTGGTATATTCTAAGATAATATTTTTAACATCAATGGAAGAAGGTGCTAGTATCGTAATCCATTCCTCCTTATTATTAAGACCGCGTTCAATCCTCTTTTTTACTTGATTTGCTGTGTCACAGATGTCTTCCTGGTAAGCATAATAACGATATTTGCTTGAGTTAGCAAGAGGATAGTTTTTGGTATTCCATTTGTGATCTTTTTCCATCTGACTATCAGTTAATAAAAAGTAATTATATGAAATACCACCAATATCAGGCGTTGGGTCATCCCAGGTAACATCAATATGATACCATTTATTATCTAATTTCACTAGATTCCAAGCATGATTGCCACCATTTCCTGTTCCTGTTACATATCTGCAGTCAATACCCATCAGTGTCATAAAAACATGGAAGGCCTCTGCGTATCCGGAACATACTCCTTTTTTATATAGGATAATACCTACAGCAGAGTAGGAAACATCTGGAGTAACTTCGTTGCTTGTTGCAGTTAAGTCATAGGTTGCATTTTGAACCAGCCAATCATGGATCAGTTTAACTTTTTTAACATCAGAATCCTCTTTGGAGATTAATTTCTTAATGACACTCTTCATCTTGGAATACACTTGCTTTTCTTCTCCGGTTAAAAAGGAATCTGTGCCCATAGCAGCAGCGATTTGGAGATTGGTTTTATAGTCTAGTCCAGATGCTGAAAATACATTTTTACCAAGAGTTTCACAGGAGCTTGGAAATTTTACCTTTGTTAGAGAAGTACAGTTATTAAAAGCAAAATCAGAGATTTTTGTCATATTAGCTGGGAATTCACAGCTAGTCAAGGAGGAACAACTAGCAAAAGCACCTTCTTCTAGAATTTTTAGTTTCTTGGGTAGGGTAACCTTTAATAGAGAGCTGCATTTATAAAAAGAATATTTTCCAATATGAGTGATGGATGCTGGAAAATCAATAGTGTTTACATCAGTCTGAGAATGAAATGAGTAATCATCAATCTGAGTAACTGGATAACCGTCCAACTGGCTTGGTATCACGACTTGTTTTATTGGAGAGTCTGGATGATACTCTGTAATAATCGCTTTTTGATTTGATATTCTATAGGAAAAGAAACTAGCTTTTGTAGCTTTGGGACGTACATATAATTTACAGGAAGATTTCTTACCACTGCTTTGATCTTTGGCTGTAATTGTGACTATGCCCTGTGATATGGCGGTTATTTTGCCGTTGGATGAAATAGTCGCTATGGAAGGATTACTAGAACTCCATATAATCTTAGTATCTGACAATCCAACTATTTTGATCTTAAAGTTATGAAATGAATTATATTCTAGCTCTTCAATTTTATTACTTATTATTATGTAGGGATTGGATGTGGAGGTCTGATTACTTGAAACGGTTGTTACATTTGCTGCATACACCAAAGATTGGGGGAGAGCCATAGTTATAAAGAATGCAAAGAGTATGATACATAATGGTTGTATCCTTGGTTTTTTATTATGATACTTTGATAAATGTTTCAGCATAATCGGTACTCCTATATTAATCAGAATTTTTAGATTATGTTACCTTTTTTCAGCATTGCATATAGTTATAAAATAGTATGATAATTTGTCGAAGTTGTGTCAAAATAGAAAATTTTACATATGATTTGCTTAGGGATTTCATGGATGAAAACTCCACAAAAAGAGAAAAATGAAAAAAGTGAGACAGCCAGTAGGGGAGCTACTGGCTGTCTCGTTGAGGGGAGTATAAATAATTAATAAGGGGTTATATAGCGTATCACGATTATTCTCATAATCTTTGATACACATAAATCATACTACATATTTTGTGAAAAATCAATAATGAATTTATAACTTTACTAAAAAAACAATAAAGTAAATTTTGCAAATATTTATTGTATATTTTTATTTTATTTGACCATACTAAATCATGTAGTAGTTAAATTACATTTTATTAGGAGGCAGTATTATGTCATCAGATTTAAAGAACAACAATTCAAACAACAGTACAAGTAACAACAATAGCAATTACAGTGGAAACAACACTACAAGCAACACATCTAGCAAAAACGTTAACAAAGACAAATCTAGCAACACAACAAGTAATAAATCTAACGGTAACTACTGCAAATAATATTTGCTACTTAGGTAAAAAAAGAATCGCCTTCAGGCGATTCTTTTTTATAGCGAATTATAGCACTCATTTTGTCGAAATGAATAAAATATACTAGGACATTTGTATATTTTGCAAATGGATTCGTGTTAAGAAAGATGGTGTGCTATGTGAACTTTGAAATGATGAGAATTAATGAGGTTGATAAATATATTGGGAAGCCTGGGGTTATTATCGTTGATTTAAGATCACCAACTGAGTATCAGAGTGGTCATATTAAGGGATCAGTTAATATACCTTTTGAAGAAGGGAAAAATATAGCTGAAAAAGTAAAGGGTTATCGCTATATCTTCTTATATTGTCAACGTGGTTCCTTAAGTTTGAGTGCAGCTCGAAACTTATATGGCGTGAATGCAAGAGTTTACAACCTATGTGGAGGATTGGTCTCTTATTACGGAAAATTGGTAAAGTAATAAGACTTTGTTGACATATGATACAATAGGGAATTACAATAGAAATAGAAACTTATACGGAGGAACGAATGAATCGATTTGAATTAATTGCACCATGTCACTTTGGACTTGAATCAGTTTTAAAAAAGGAGATTTGTGATCTTGGTTATGAAATAGTTAGTGTAGAGGATGGGCGTATAGTATTTGCAGGAGACGAATCTGCAATTTGCAGAGGAAATATGTTTCTAAGAACAACAGAACGTCTACTTCTTAAAGTTGCGAAATTTAGAGCGGAAACATTTGAAGAATTATTTCAAAATACTAAAAAGATTCCTTGGGAGAATTACATTCCAAAGGATGGTAAGTTCTGGGTAGCAAAAGCTACTTCGATAAAAAGTAAGTTATTCAGTCCTTCAGATATTCAATCTATTATGAAAAAGGCAATCGTTGAACGCCTAAAGCAGGTATATAAGGTTGATTGGTTTGAAGAGACTGGCAATGAGTATCCTATTCGAGTTACCTTTATGAAGGACGAGATTACCATCGGTATTGATACCTCTGGTGAATCCTTACACAAACGAGGATATCGTAAATTAATTGCGAAGGCTCCAATTACAGAAACCTTGGCAGCAGCCTTAATTATGTTGACACCTTGGAATAAGGATCGTATCTTAGTAGATCCTTTCTGTGGTAGTGGCACCTTTCCAATAGAGGCTGCGATGATTGGAGCCAAGATTGCTCCAGGCTTAAATCGATCCTTTCTATCGGAAAGTTGGACAGATTTAATTCCTAAGAAATATTGGCAGGATACTAGGCAAGAAGCACAGGATATGATCTTACATGATGTGGAGATGAACATACAAGGCTATGATATTGATGGAGAAGTTATCAAAGCTGCTAGGCAGAATGCAGAGCTAGCAGGAGTTGCAAAGTACATTCATTTCCAAAAGAGAGGTATCAGCGAGCTTAGTAGTCCAAAGAAGTATGGCTTTATCATAACAAACCCTCCATATGGCGAGCGTTTGGAAGAAAAGCAAGCAATGCCAGCTCTTTATCGTGAAATAGGAAAAGCTTATGAGAATCTTGATGCTTGGTCATGTTATATGATTACAAGTTTTGAAGATGCAGAGAAATATATGGGGCGTAAAGCTGATAAAAATCGTAAGATCTATAATGGTATGTTAAAGACTTATTTTTATCAGTTCATGGGGCCAAAACCACCGAAAAGATAGAAACTATTTTACGACTTGTATTGATACTATACAAGTCGTAAAATATATTTAGGCATTGATACATACCGTTCAATCGTCGTATTAACGCAGTATTTGACTTATGAAAGCCAAGATACGGAAAAGAGGTAGAAATGTTAGAAGAGTTAAAAGAGCAGGTTTTTAGAGCTAATATGGAACTTGTGGAGAAAGGCCTTGTCATCTATACCTGGGGAAATGTTAGCGGAATTGATCGCAATAGCGGTCTAGTGGTGATAAAGCCAAGTGGTGTGGATTATGATGGGATGAAAGCAGAAGATATGGTTGTAGTGGATTTGAATGGGAAGGTTGTAGAAGGTAAATATAAACCTTCTTCCGATACAGCTACACACCTTGAGTTATATAAAGCTTATCCTGAATTAGGTGGAATTGTACATACTCATTCTACATATGCTGTGACCTTTGCCCAAGCAGGTTTAAATATTCCAGCCTTGGGAACAACTCATGCAGACTATTTTTATGGAGACATCCCTTGTACCAGAGACTTAACAAAGGAAGAAATTGAATCTGCTTATGAGGTTAATACAGGCAAGGTGATTATTGAGACGATTGACAAGCGAAGTCCGATGGAGGTACCTGGAATTGTGGTGAAAAATCATGGACCATTTGCCTGGGGTAAAACACCTTCTGGTTCAGTTTATAATGCTGTGGTACTAGATACCGTTGCTAAGATGGCTTATTTGACGATGACCTTGAATCCGAATGTGGTAAGAGCACCACAATACTTGTTAGACAAGCATTATTATAGGAAGCATGGTGACAATGCATATTATGGACAAAGTGCAAAGGGTGAGGAACACTAAGAGAAGCTAGATCGGCACATATGTGCAGAATGGAATGGTTATTTTATGGACTTATTAGGATGCAAGCGTTGCCTTGTCTATGAGATGGCAGAAGCTGCTCAGTACCAAACAATGTACGATTATATTAAGAACCTGGATGAAGGTATCAAAGTTTCTGATGATGTATATCAGGCGCGTTTAAAAACCTGCAAGCGATGTGATAATCTGCTTGCAGGCATGTGTCGTATCTGCGGCTGTTATGTGGAGCTTAGGGCTGCAATTCGTACCAAGAGTTGCCCTGCTCCTGAGGTACATTGGAAGGATTAAGCCTCTAACCAAGTTATGATATCATTCATAATATCTGAAGCATTTAGCTCGTTTAATAATTCGTGCCTAGCATCTGTATACAGCTTAAAGTTTACTTTAGAAAAGCCCAATTTTTTATAAAGGTATACCAGTTTAGTTACATCTTTTCCATAAGCTCCAACAGGATCTTTCGACCCGCTAATAAATAGTATTGGCAGGTCTTTTTGTGATGCTAATATTTGCTTTTTCTGACTGGCGTGATAGGCCAAGGTAACAATGTCCCTGATAAAAGAAGAACTGCAAGGAAATCCACAATAAGGATCTTTTAAATAGGTATCCACAATTGAGTTCGATCTGCTTATCCAATCAAAAGGGGTTCTAGTACTTAGATCAGTATATAATTTACTTCCAAACATAGCCTTGGTTAAGAATGGAGATGGAGTTTGAGCATGTTTCAGCTTACTTGTTAAACCACTCGCTATTAAGCCAAATATACTTGTAACTTTGCTAGGGTTGGCAGTCCCACATAAGATAAGGGCATCAAGTTGATTGTAATAGGATATGACATTACGAGCAATTAATGATCCCATGCTGTGAGCAAAGAGGATTATTTTACTTGTTCGCTTATGTTTATTCACATAGGACAGAACTTCAATTCCATCTTCTATTAGGATTTGATATCCGCTCATTTTAGCGATAAAGCCTAACTCAGTGATTGTTTTATCACTTCCATGGCCACGATGATCGTATAGATATACATCATAACCATGTTCATTCAGAAAGTTTGCAAACGTTTGATAACGTTTATGATGTTCTGCCATTCCATGAAATATTACAATGGTACCTTTTAATTCTTTAGCCTGGCTGTATTTTGGATATAATTTCGTTATATAACCGTCTGCTTGAAGTACTTGTATGAACTCTTCCTTTCGCATGGCTTGTTCCTCCTAAACCAGAGATTTATGTTTCGTATGAAAATTTACCTTTCCTCTATTATATTGCAAATTTTTCTTTTTATCAATTCGTTGAATTTGTCAAGTTTTGTCGATATTCTTGATGACAAAAGAAAGCAGATACGCTATACTATATCTATGATAATTGCGTGAAAAGAGTATAGATATAGATTCAAGTTGGGAGGAGGTAAGCTTTTGAGCGAAGAAAGAGTATTAAAGCGTGCAGCAGCATATAGTTTATTCTTGATGATTTGTGTTGTAACTTTTTCTGTTGGAATTAGATTTCCAAAGGAAAGTATATCATATGCAAGCGAAATAGCAGAAGTAGCAAAACCAAGTAAAGCTCCGACGATATCAATAACACCAACACAAGCAGTGACCACTGTGGAAACTAAACCGAATGATTTATATCGTGAATTACCTTATAACATTGATAATGATTTACTAAGACGATTGGGCGATAATTTTATCGCTATTGAAAAGCCACAAGGCCTGCATGATGATTATAGCATTGCGATAGAGGATTTAGCGGTAGATCGTCGTATTCAGATTACGATTGCTGGTGACAGCCCAGTCTTAATTGATATCGCAAAGATTCATCGCATCTATGGAGCAAATTATAATTCTGGTATGCCAATTGTTATAACACCTTCACCAACACCAACACTTGATCCTACAATAGAGGAAGCTGATAAAGAACTAAGTATTGAAGCAGACATTATACCTACAGATAATGCTACTGCAATTGATGTGATCTATAATGTAGATGAAGCCGCTCAAAATTATTCAACCTTATTAACCTTAGATCTTATTAAGACTTATGCATACCAACTAGAGGAGGATGAAAACTATATATACATAGCATTACTAAGGCCACAGGATGTATATGATACAATCATTGTCTTAGATGCTGGACATGGTGGAAAGGATAGTGGAACTTTTTCTGCAGGATATGAATATCTTGAAAAAACTATGAATCTGGATATGATGCTTCGGTTGAATGAATATTTGGATAAACATGATAAGATTAAGGTTTATACAACCCGTACCACAGATCGAAGATTAACTTTGAATCAGCGGGTAAACCTTGCGAATGATGTTGAAGCTGACTTATTCTTAAGTATACACTGTAATGCCAACTTATCTAGTAAGATAGCTGGCACTGAAGTCCTATATAATGAGTTGCAAAATAATTGGACAAGCTTTAACTCAAAGCAATTTGCTGTAATCTGCCAGGAGGAATTAACTGCAAATATCGGATTAAAGGATCGTGGTATCGTACCAAGGAGCCAAAATGTTTTTATTGTTGGTGAAGCACTTATGCCAGTAGCTTTGGTAGAGGTTGCGTTTATGTCTAATCGATCAGATTTGGAGTTCTTGATCCAAGAATCAAATCGTCAATTAGTAGCAGAGGGTATCTATCATGGGATTGTGAGATCCCTTGAGACGATGGGAAAGGAACTAGACTAGGAAGGATTAATTAATGAAAAAAATTATTTTTGCAACAACGAATGAAGGTAAGATGAAGGAAATAAAAATGATATTAGGCGACCTCAATTATGAGGTCGTCTCTTTAAAAGAAGCTGGAATTGAGATCGATATTGAGGAAAATGGTTCTAGCTTTGAGGAGAATGCCATAATTAAGGCAAAAGCGATCATGGAATTAACCAATGAGATCGTTCTGGCAGATGATTCTGGACTTGAAGTAGATGCTATGGGTCGTCAACCAGGAATCTACTCTGCACGATTTCTTGGGGAAAATACCTCATATGATATTAAAAACAATTACATCTTAGATCAATTAAAAGACCTAGCAGAGGAAAAACGTACGGCCCGCTTTGTCTGTGCAATAGCATGCGCATTTCCAGATGGAAGAATAAGCACACGTTTGGCAACGATTGAAGGGAGAATCGGGTATGAAATATCAGGAGAGAATGGCTTTGGCTATGATCCTATCTTTTTCGTGCCTGAATTTGCTTGTACAACGGCAGAATTATCAGCAGAACAAAAGAATAAGATTAGTCATCGAGCAAAGGCCCTAAATGCAATGAAAGAAGAATTATATGAATTGCGGGAGAAATAAGTCATGAAAATTCTAATTGTTAGTGATACTCATGGTAGGTGCTATTATTTAGAGAAGGCTCTTGCGCGCGTGAAACCAATCGACATGCTGATTCATTTGGGAGATTTTGAAGGAGAGGAAGCTTACATTAAAGC
>JAEYWQ010000140.1 GCA_023428885.1 Bacillota bacterium | reverse complement strand
TGTATTCTACATTTAATGATTATACACAACTATCAGAGGCAAAATATGATGAGAGCCTAAAAGAATCCTCAAAAGAATCTGCTAAGGCTAACTTAGTTTATCAAGCAATCTTAGAGAACGAAGGTGTAACTGTTACTGACGCTGACTATCTTGCTTTTTTAGAAAGCCAAGGTAAGACTCAAGAAGACTTTGATGCTGAAGTACAGACTTATGGAAAAGGTTATGTGCTACAACAGATGGTGAAGACAAAAGCCATAGACATCATGAAGACTTACGTTACAGTTGAGTAATATCACCATTAAATCATTGGAATTTTAAATGATTTTCCTCTATAACATAAGAGGCTGTTTTAATAATAACTTCCCAGATGAAGTTATTATCAAACAGCCTTTTTTATGCCACTTAATCTTAACCTACTTCAAAATCTGTTCAAACTTACTACTCGGAGCATTGCAAAGCGGACACACTTTGGGTGGCTCATCTCCTTCATGGATGTATCCGCACACGATACATATATATTTAGCCATAGTGTACATTCCTTTCTCTGAAACTTTCGAACTTAAATAATGTACTTACCATATCAGATTTCCACCAAATAGAAAAAATATACATCTTGGCTTTGGGCCCTTATCTTCTTATAATACGATATACCTGATTCACCCCAGGGGTTAGTGGAATCGTAAATCTAGTTTGCTCTTGCCTTCTACCCGATTTAAAATCATACATTAACGCTGTTTCCGTACTTCCTTTGATTTCACGTTTGTGGACAATATCGAGTAAGCTAGCATCTTTCTCGTGAAGGATCACTGAGATATTTTCATAATATGGAATATCTGATCTTATAATAAAGGTATCATTATCATAAGCAAAGGTTGCTACACCTGAAACACCCTCGAGTTCATAAGCTAGTTCCTGGCATAAGCTATTGCGAATCACATTCCATACTTTTGCAGGATAGTGATACATATCTCCTAGATTATCTGGTATTGTAAGTACATAGATTCTTCCCTTGGAATATCTGCTACGTAACACAATAGGGAAATTATTATCTTTACCATATGCACCAGCAAGTTCCCAAACGTCATTTGTGAAATATTTCAATTGAGGAACGATTATGCTTTCTGCTGAGGCTACCTTTCCGTTCACGGTAACACCACCATCCTCGGAATACATATATTCCTTCACCAATGCCTTTTGATTCGTATAGCTGACATGCATAAACTCAAGGAAGGCATCCCCTAATTGTTCTACTAAGCCAGAAGTTACTATCACCTGTGCTCCTTGATTTAAACTAGCTTTGATCTTCTCTACAATATTAGGATCAAAAGCCGCCTGCTTTGCTAAGAATACAAGCTTAGCTTTGGAAGGATACTCAGGATAAGGATCCATTGGTAATCCACACATTCCAAGGTAATTATGGATGTTATCTTCTCCATAACTATGATAAGGCAGATAGGTTGCTATTCCCATCGGATTACCTAAATGCTCCAATATCTCATCGGTCTCTGCAAAAGCCTGACCAAGTGCAGCTGCAAAGCATGTATAGTTCTTATCGTGAATGATGGAGCCTAAGCTAAAGATCATAGCCTCTTTTGCTTTCCCAAATAGGGTTAAATAAGCCTGTTCTAGATATGATGTTAAATTGTAGGTACACTCGTAAGGGTCAAACCAGCCACCCATATTACGTCCTGGTGCAACGTGCTCAAAATACTGCATAATAAAGTAACTTAGATACTTTGGTAGATGCTGTTGTGCATAAGTAGGATTTCTCGTTTCGGTTCCCGTATAGATGGAATCAAAGAGCTTAGGTTCATCCTCAAGATTATAACCAGCATCCTGGAAGGCTTCATACCAATTTGGGAATTTAATTATCGCATTCACCTTAGGATTTACCTTCTTCGCCGTTGCTATAATGACGTCTTTGGAGAAATTCTTCATCAGTTCAAGACGAAACTCTGACCAGCTACGGTCTCCCTTTTCCTTGATGCATTGATCACAACGGCAATTTGTAAAATAAAAATCATCTAGAATAAACTCATCAAATACTTCCGAAACCATTGTTACTGCTTTGATCAGGGTCTCTTTGGTTTTCTCACTGGTATAACAAAATGGTGTAAACCCTTCGTGGTTCCAAACATCATCGGTTGTGATACCACCAGAAGTCTGAATTCCTCTACTTTCAAAGAATTCTTTCACCTGAATCAGATGTTCTTTACTTACAAAAGTTCCACCACGATAGCATTCCAGATATACCTTTGATAATTTTACATGATTGGTTAGGTGTTTTAATTCTTCTTCAAACTGATGAAAGTCTTTTATATCGATAACATTTCCAACAGGACAATAGATACTTGCCTGAAAGTTTTTATAATGCACTCTTGGTTCCATAAAAATACCCTCCTACACTTGTCTTAGTAAGGACATTATAGCCGATAGGAAGGTTAAAATGCATGTAGTATTCTCTTCAATAATTGCTTAATTCTATCAGAACAGCTTACCTTTTGTAGTAAGATAGATAAGTCGACATCGAAAATAACATACTCATATAGTTATCGTATGTAGTGAATTTGTCCATTTTTTGTAATTTGTGTAAAATAGCTATTTTATCTATGTTTTTTTATTATCTTCATATAATAAGAAAAGGAGTAATTTCTTCACCTGACTCATTTGAATCGCTTAGAAATGATAAACAAATTAATAAAAACTATTGACAAAATCTTCAGTAAATCATATTATAGAAAGGTAGTGTATTATTGTATAC
>JAEYWQ010000329.1 GCA_023428885.1 Bacillota bacterium | reverse complement strand
TTATATCGCCGTCAAAGTCTTCACCCAGCCGGTAAATCATCGGCGGATTTTTTGCGGCGTTATCACTATAGAACTGGATAACCCAATCATCGCCGTCTTTATTTAAGGCAACGCGCTTAATCATTCCTGCCCCGTCAGGGTCACGCACGAGCATTATATGGCCTGGGCGTTCGACGCTGTGGTCGTCTCTGTCTACCAGCACTATATCGCCAGGATTCAACAGCGGAGACATTGACGTGGAGTGCCGCCCGATCTCAACGGCAATAAGGTCTCTACGGTGCATGATGGCAGGAACGTGCTTGTACACCAAAAACCAGCTTTCAACGTCTTCTTGCGCTACATATCCAGGCCCAGCACCAACCTCGCCCACAAGAGGAGCCGCAATATAGTCTTCAGATTGTGGGGGCCGAACCTGCTCACCAGCAGGGACGACTTTCGCGTTAACGAAACAAACCTCGCGGTCTGCCTCACTGGATTTTTGATTTAACGTAACACCAATCTTTTCAAGAATGGGCGAAAGACTCGACATGCTAGGGACTCTCGTGCCGTTGAGCCACTTCCCAAGCATTCCTGTCTTCGGGTTCATCCCAAACGCTTCAGACATGGCAGATTTGTTCCCGCCATATTCCTTTTCCAAGTGCTGCGCGAGGATGTCCAGCGCCTGTTCAATAAGATTCTTTCCCATAATCTACCTCTTGCACAATTGTGCGCTCAAGGCAAATCTCCCTTTTGTGCAATTTCATTTGATTTTAATCACGCACTTTTGTACAATCAGCCCATGAACAAATTTAAACTTGCCCTAAAAGAGCGTGGATTGTCCCCCGCAGATGTTGCCCAAAAGGGAGCCTTGCTGACGACTGTTCAGAAGCACTTCTACGGCAGTAGGAACGTCGGGCCATCTTCAGCAATCCTTTACGAGCAGATTTTGGGCATCCCGCGCTCAGAGCTGCGGCCTGACCTGTGGCCACCTATAGCAACCCCTGCCACGTCACCCTCACGCGAACAGGTGGGCGGCGATGCTGCGTAGGTTGCTGACCCTGATCGCTGTCGATGAACGGGCACAACTTGTTCTCGGCGGGTTCCTCATCGGATGGTGGTGGAAGGAATACATAACGACAGGAAGCGCTGTCGGTTTTGTCTTCATCACCGCAGGTCTGCTGACAATCATCATCAACTGGCCGAAGGACTAACTCATGGATTCCTGGATTTGCGTCGCAGTCTTTTTGATCGCCCTGCTCTGCACTGCTGAGGCTTAACGCCCGCCCCACGGCACGCGCAACCGCCTCCACCTCTCCTAATTCCGAGGGGTACACACGGAACAAGGGGCGAGGCAGAGACGGTGTCAGGACGGTAGCACGATAAGCGCCGGACGGAAGGCGCTTCAGGTAAACGCGGACGGTTTGGATTGGAACGGAATCACAATCGGGCATGAAAGCATCATGCCAGAAAACAGGACATAGGTAATTGGAAATGAAGAAGAAAGATTCTAACTCTACTCCGCAGTTCCACCTGCTGTCTGATGTGGTGCGGCATTATGTAGATGAAAGCGGCGTACCTTTGAAGGCAATAGCAGCATCAGTTGGCAAGCCGTACAAGACTCTACTCCGTGAGCTGGACAACGAGGACGACATGGCGAAGCTCGGCGTTGATACTCTGCCGTTGCTGCTTGATGCCTGCCGTACTGGCTCAGATGAACCGCCGCTTGTGCTTGTGTGGCTTGCAGAGCGCTACGGACTGCGCCTCTGCCCTACCGATTGCACGCCAGACAAAGACACTCTGCACGGCGAAATGCTCGACGATTACAAGCAGGTTGTGGCGCTGCATGAAGGCATGACTGATTGGCAGCATCCTACCGTTGTGAAGGGTCTTGCCGCTGCTGCTCACGCTGAAATTGACCAGAGCTTTGCTCTCTACAAACGCGAATGGGCGAAGGCAGGAAAGTAGCCATGAACTACAGCAGCGACCACTGGACAGCAGACGACATCGATTTCCTGCTCGGCAACTACATAGCCCTTGGAAAGACTCGTTGCGCTGAAATGCTCGGACGCACCACCAAGGCCACGACCTGCAAATACAACAGGCTGCACGCCATGCAGCGCGGTGAAGCACCCAAAAAGGCCACGCCGTCCCTGTACGGCGAACACAGCGTTGGCTACCAGCGCAAGCCGTCGACCATCACCACCCGGCGCTGCACAGATTGTAAGCGCCCAACGACGGATTTCCGCTGTCCAGCGTGTTGGGAGAAGCGCCGCACCAAATACCGGGATAGCTGCGATGGCCCAACGGCTGAGGAAGTGTACGGGGTGATGGCATGAGCGCCCCACGCTGCATCTACTGCCTCTGCTGGCAACGCGCCAAAGATCATTCGTGGTGGCGTGGAGTGTGTGCAGCTACGGGTGAGCTGGTGGGGTTCAGGACGCGGTGTCAGTTGCCGGAATGGCAGGCGAAAATTACTAGCAAACGCTAAAAGACAACCATTCATTTTTCACGGACGTTAAAAGACAAATTTCAGATCCTACGCTGAGATGGGCGAATAAGGAGAAGCTAAATGATTAAGGCAAAAGCCGCTTCAAAAAGTCAGAAGAAAATACGTGACGCATATTTTGCTGGAGTGATGCAAGGCCGCACAGAAGGACTGCATGGCGCGGCATCTGTACTGCGGGCCAAGGGAATTAAGCTTGTAGAAGGCGAGAACGGCCAGATGTGGTTCAGCGTGCGCGGTGGCATGCACCCGTTGTTTGCAGAACAAAAATAGAAAGCCCCGGCGCTAACCAGGGCTAATCAGATAAACAAACCGTGTTAATGTGATGGAGTTAGTATGCAAAACAACTGCATGAATGTCAATAGTGAGAGCCACCTTACAGCACAAGAACGCGAAGTATTATTGCGTGCTGAGATTGTACTTGGCGATAAGTGTATAGACGAAGGTTTGCAGCTGTTCTCAGTAGGGCGTGACAGGAAGGCGGCAGCAGTTCAACAGCTTAATAAACTGCTGTGTGGCGAGGTGGCGTAGCTATGGCAGACCACAAGGGGTTTTTCCTCTACCTCGACCAGTTCAAGCCCATTTCGCGCCTCACAAGGGAGCAGAAAGGAGAATTGCTTGAGGCCATGTTTGCCCACAATGCGGGGGAACCTTTTGAATTTTCAGACCCGCTTGTTGAGATGGCCTTTGGCTTCTTCGAACAGACTTTTGAACGTGACAAACAGCGCTATGAAGATAAGTGCGCGAAAATGCGTGATAATGCAGCCAAGAAGCAAAAGCAACCGGATGTTAGCAACTGCGACCAAAAGCAACCAATTGCTAGCAAAAGCACACAACAACAAGAACAAAAGCAAGAACAACAGACT
>JAEYWQ010000269.1 GCA_023428885.1 Bacillota bacterium | reverse complement strand
ATAGCTGTATGGCTTAAAATAGAACCTTTCTCAGCAATAATTCCAATGGCATGTTCAATCAGAAATACCCATCCCGGATCCGTCATTTTCGTCACTATGATCTTATCCCTTGTATCAAGGGTATGATTTGGTGAATCAATTACAATGACTTCACCTATTACTTTTCCTGCAGAAGAAGCAATACCGCTTAACTCATTGGATTTATGTAATATATCAAATATAGCATTATGTATTTGCTTATTAATAATCTTCTCCGAAAAGACAAGTCGGCTATAAGAAGGAAGACTTTCCTGCATCCCACATTCCATCTTTCGATCAGATACTTTCTTCTTAAAATCGTCCAATGACGCTGCTTTCACACTTACGTCTAATTCTTCAATGGTAAGATAGAAGATATCCTCTTTTTCCTCGATTCTCCCCTGCTTTACTAATTCAGCACCAACACATAAGAATATATTTCTGGCAATCCCGAATATTCTTGTCCGATTCATTCTTGAAATCTCTCGATTACTGATTCCAAGCTTTGCCCTCTTTACAAAAATATTGTTCGACTGATTTTCCTTTCTATCACTAAAACGATAAGCTTGTTTACAATCAACTTTATGTAATACATATTCATCTAACAATTCCGGATTCGTTCTATAGGTTTTAGTCTCAAGCTTTAATTCATTTAAGCATCTGTCGCCATATTGGGATATATAATTTTCTTTCGCTTTCTGATATTGTGCACTATCAACACCCTTCTCTCTAGCAATATCCACCAAGCGATTAATTTCAATGACTGGTTTCATACTTTCAAGATTCTTAATATTTGCGATAAATTCCTTATTTTTCTTTCCTGCTAATGCAGTATAAATAAAGGCATACATATCATTGATCAGCGTAATATCCCATCTTTCTACCAAGACAGTAAAGATATTATAATACAGCTCCAGTAATAGACTTATTTTACTTTGATGATTGCTTGCAATGAGAGCGTTCAGCTTGCCTTCAGCTTCCTTAATATAGTCAATGAAAAAAGCATTCAATTCTTTCATTGCTATTGGTGTTTTCATCAAATATTTAGCCAAAGAACAAGCCATAGTGAATTTCGTTTTCACATGCACTTTTCTATGATTGATAGAAACTAGTTTATTATTTACCCCAAGCATCTCCTGCCACATTGGAATAATCTTTTTTTCAAAGGGAAGTAGTCTTAATACCTCATACCAATTACTGATTCTATAATAGGCTCTACCATTTGCTATCTCCGTCATATTCTGAAGGATATCATCCATAGCTTCTATTAGTTTTTCATCTTTGGTTACTCTCTTAAGTAAAGCTTCAAATACTCTGTGATAAATATTCTTAATAAAGCTCTGGGTTAAAGGTAAGGATACGCCAGGATAACTTTCTACAATATTACTATTGTCAAGGATAATCGGATGATCAAGTTTTAAGGTAGTAATGGGTCTTGCCTGCAGAATAAAAACAACATCATCTTTAATTGCAAATTCAATATCCATCTCATGCTGAAAGATCTCAGTAATCTTCTTACAATGATCAAGCAAACCTTTTAACGTATCCTCCTTTAATTCCGGAGAGTCATTCATTGTTTCAAGATAAAAGAGACCGTCATCTTTATTATAATAATAGGAGCTGGTAGCTACTTTATCTTCAACGACCTGATTTCCAAGACCATAGCCTACAACTACTACAATTTCATTTAGAATTCCAAGCGGATTTGCAGAAAATATGACACCTGACATATCAGCATCAATCATTTCTTGAACAATCACATGCATCCCCTGCTGCTTTTCCTCGAGCTTATTAAGTTTCAGATAATCTAGTACATTAGCAGCCCGAGCGCTTTCCTGAACCTTTAAAACCGCAGCCTTCACATTATTTCTATTGATATTAAGAAAGCTATCAAATTGTCCAGCAAAGGAAACCTCCTTCGAATCCTCCAGATCAAAAGAAGATCTAACAGCAAACATTTCACTTTTACTGAAAGATAAATCAACTTCATCTATATTTGTCACAACAATAAAGTTGGGAACATTCAATCCATTCTCTTTCATAATCTTCAGGTTATCTGATTTCATACGTATGCCCTCATTGATCTATTAGCCGATTTTTCCTACAAGTAAAAAGATTACAACCGTAGCAATCATTGCAGATTCCTGCAAATAGGTATAGGTCTCTACCCTTGAGACAATCTTATATTTTGTTGGATCTTTCTTAAATCCTGTAAACTTCCAGGTCATCCAAGATACTAGACCAAAAAGAACCAGTACAGAAATCTTATTCAAATTCCATACAAGTATGAAATTCGTCATAATATCAAGCCAAGTTAAAAGCATAATAAAATTAACCGTCTTTTTTACACCAAATAGCTTAGAATAGGTGGTATATTCCGTTTCATCCTTAGGTGCCCTGATTTTTCTAGAGATTTCCCAAATGAGTGCAGGAAAGTATAGAGTCATCACCGCCAACACATTCGTAAGTGTAAAAATAGGCAGATCATACTTGATTATTGCAAATGAAATAATATAGATGTTCATTACAATCTGCACTGGATTATGGGTTAGAAGTGCTAAAGGCAGCGAAGGCTGAATCTTATGCTTTTGGAAGAACCAGATCGCCATCAGGGAACCATAGGTATATAAAATTACACAGAAGGTAAAGTTATTCATAAAAATAAAATTGATAATCACTGTAAAGGTAATCAGGATACTTACGAATACCTTTAAGTCCTTCTTTGTTACCCTTCCAGAAGGAAGAGGTCTCTCCTTAAACAATCTGCAATCTAGTTCATAATCTTTGAAATCATCTGCAATTCTAAGCCAGCACAGAAAACTGAATACTGTAAATCCACAAACTACCTCTTGAATACCAAGGTCAAATTCCGTAACTCCATTATTTAGAATGACAATAAAATATATCTCTAAAAATACTATCGCACCAAGTAATAATCTTGGAATGATAGGGTACATTTCACGAAAATAGATATGTAAGCGTTTTAATGCTGCAATCATTTTAACTCTCCCGTTTTTCTATTATTTCACTATTTCTTACCACAACAACACCAACAACAACACCAAATAAGTCAATATGATCGCATCATAAAAACGAATAATTGCGATTCTGACATTAATTTAATCTATATATTTCGCCTTACCTTCAGTTTGAATAAAATAAGATTTACCGTAATATGTGTGAATCCGCCCAATAAGATATAACCAAAATATTTACTCCAGCTGATATCAGAAAAGAAATATAGAACTAAGATAACTCCGATTAGGGAATCCACCTGATCAATGACAAAAAATACGGATCCGATCGCACCTTTATAGGTTGTTCCCTCTTTGATTCCGATTCTTCTTTTAATAAAGCTATTTGGAAGCTCAAATATCATATAAGCAAATCCAAATAAAGCTCCAATCATAATATTAAAATAAATTGTGTTTTCATTATGTAAATATAGGTCATTTCTATGATTGATAGCTGTACTATTGGATAGTAAGCCCCAAAGAAGTTGAGTGATTATACAGCAGATCATCAT
>JAEYWQ010000260.1 GCA_023428885.1 Bacillota bacterium | reverse complement strand
CTCCGACGATGGACATCATCTCTTCTGACCAGCACTTATGCTCTACGTCAAACAAAAGCATACCAGAAGCATCAGAAACATCAGTTGCATGAATCTGGGTAAAGCGATAGATCAGATAATCTTTTGGCAACATAATCTTACTGATACGGGCAAAAATTTCTGCTTCGTTTTCCTTCACCCACAGAAGCTTTGGTGCTGTAAACCCTGTCAATGCCATATTTCCTGTGTACTTAGAAATAACCTGACGACCAACTACTGTGTTTAAGTAATCACATTCTTTCCCTGTACGTCCATCGTTCCAGAGAATAGCAGGACGTAATACTTCATCATTCTCATCCAGAATTACGAGGCCATGCATCTGACCTCCAAAGCTGATTCCATTCACCTTAGTAACGTCAATATCTTTTACCAGCTCTTGAATTCCTAACACTGTCTGTTCGTACCAATCCAAAGGGTTTTGCTCGGACCATAATTCCTTAGGAAAACTGATAGGATATTCTTTTGAAAGTACCTTAACGATATTCTTAGCATCCTCCATTAGTACAAGCTTAACTGATGAAGTTCCTAAGTCAACTCCAATATAATACATAAGTTTCTCCTTTATTGTGAAAGTCGGTTAGTTTTATAACTAAACTATATCATATAACACTAGGAAAAGTAAATAAGTCTTTAGAATTTTATTGCATTATGATATAATTAGAACAATATTGAGAAAACTGTAAAGATACTAAACAGTTCGTATGGGAATTTCCTATCAATTAATAAGAGTTTGCATGAGTTGAACTAGAAGAAAAAGAAAGGAACGGTTATAGTAATGATATTAGGAAGTAAAGAACTGATTCGGGATATGAATAGCAAGCTGGTATTGGAAACTATTATACATTGCAATCCAATATCTCGTGCAAGTATCTCAAAAAAACTCGGCTTAACAAAAGCTACCATCTCAGCGATCGTACAGGATTTAATCAATGCAAAGCTTGTAATTGAAATTGGTAGTGATGATACATCTCTAGGTAGAAAGCCAATTTTATTAAGCTTTAATCAAAAAGCAGGTTATGCAATCTGTATAGATATTGGTGTATCTGTACTCTCGTGTATGATCAGTGACCTCTTAGGAGAGCATCGTAGCATTAAGCAAGTAAAGACTCCAAAAGAATCAGAGATAATTCCTTGTCTCATTCAGTTAATTGAATCAATGGAGCAAAGTTATGACAAACTTCCTTATGGTTTAATTGGTATAACACTGGGTATCCACGGTGTTACATACGAGAATGAGATACTATTTACCCCATACTATAATCTAGTAGGAATGGAAATAAGACAAAGACTTACAGAATACTTTAGTGTTCCAATTTTCTTAGAGAACGAAGCTAATCTCTCTGCTCTGGGCGAACGTGCTTTTCTGTCCGATCATTATAGAAGCTTAGCAAATATCAGTATTCACACTGGTGTGGGTCTGGGTGTTATCATAAACAACGAATTGTTCAATGGAAATAGTGGCCATGCTGGAGAGTTAGGACATACCATTGTTGAAATGAATGGACGTTTTTGTCCATGTGGTAATTATGGCTGTCTCGAACAATATACCTCCGAACGTGCTCTATTAATGGAATACAAGAAAATTACAGGCAAAAAAGAAGTTACCTGGGAAGAGTTTTTGGACGCCTGCAAAGAGCAGGAGCGCTCAGCCCTGGAACTTCTTGATCAATTTGTTTCTTATATGTGTATCTGTATCAACAATCTGCTTAACTCCATAAGTCCTGAGATTGTTATCATTAACAGTTCTCTTACCAATGCATTTCCTTGGTTAATCAGTAGAATTGTGAATGGACTATCCAGTAAAGTATTGACACATGTACCTATTATTCCATCATTACGAAAAGATACTTCCATCTTGCTTGGTGGTGTAACCGTTGCTGTTCGTAATTTTCTGGGAGTGAAAAGTCTTCTATTCCATGATTAATTACTTAAACCTGAAATAGTAATCTATTTTGTAGAAATAACTCGATTACAGATATACGGGATTGCCTTCTTATGTACCATAATGTTGGCAATCCTTGTTGTTCCCCCAAACTCTCCATCCAGGGACCATGGTATCTCTGTTGGAGTAGTTATCTTTACTTTACTGATTCTACGATAGTAAAAATAAGAGGCAGATAAATCATTCTTTAATAAATCGTTGATAATATTCGGTATCTCAAGGATATTATGAGGTTTACGTATTAAGATTAATTCAAATAATCCATCATCTAATAATACTTCTTTTCCTGTAATTCCACGGAATCCTCCAACAGAATTGGAATTTGCAATCATTCCAACAATAAAATCCCCTTCCACAACTTCTTCTTCACACTCGATGGTCAGCTGATAAGACTTAACGGAATGAAGCTTGGAAACACCGCTTAAGATATAGGCTAATCTTCCAAGTATATTCTTAGCATTCTGAGGTGTCTCATAGGAAACATCTGAAAAGAGGCCAAAAGCTGCTGTGTATGTAAAGAAGTTATCATTAATTCTGCCTACATCACAAAGCAAAGTTGTTCCTCTCATAATAATCTGAGCAGCTTTCACCATGTCCTTCGGAATACGAAGACTATATCCAAAATCATTGGTAGTACCAGAAGGTATATAACCGACTGGCATACTCACATTATTCTCCATTAAACCTGAAATAACTTCATTTAAGGTTCCATCACCACCAGAGCAAATAATGACTCCACAATCTTCACGTGTTGCATACTCTTTCACCTTTTCTCTTGCATCCAACTTTTTCTTTGTTGGATAAACAATAAGTTCATAACCAGTTGCAAATACCTCAATAATCTGTGAAAGCTTGGTACGAATCTTACCACGGCCCGCATTTGGATTATAGATAAATAGCATCTTCTTTTTCATATACATCCCCTTTTTTACGTTTCACTCTTTAACGTTTCACTCTTTTTACGTTCTTCTTCTTTTTTCTTTCGTGTCATGATACCACCGATTCTGCCAGTTTCTTTTGCAGAAAGTGATCCCCACCCACTTTTTACAACCTGCTCAAATAACCCTAGCTCTTTCGCAATCTCATACTTTAGCTCTTCTTCTGGTTTTATTTTACTTAAGTCAATCGGCTTTTTCGATTTAGTCATATAGAACACTCCTTTAATTTTCATGCATCTACTAAAAAATGTCAACATCTTTTTTCAAGGCTTGTACAAGTCTTATGCAAGGCCTGTACAAGCATTTAAAGTGTGTCCCTATTCCTATGATTTTAATCCAATCGAATTTCTTTTTGTAGAGCAAAAGAGTAAATGATTTTCTCTTTGACCTCTTTTGACCTTAAGCGATTAATAGCCATAGCATAATAATCTAATTGTTTCTGATATCTTTTAAGAAGAATCTGTTCTTCTCCATTAGCAATGCGATCTGTTTTATAATCAACCAATACGATATGGTCATCCTCTTCAAAGTACAAGTCGATAATCCCCTGTATTAAGACCACATCTTCACTTTGGTAATCCTCATTCACTTCACTGGCAGGAATACCAAGGACAAACTGTTGCTCTTTGTATACCTTTCCTTCTTGCTCTGCTCTGCGAATACGATCAGCCAATGAGGAGTTTAAGAAAGTCACAAGAGGCGTTAATGAAATCTGCGAGATATTCTCTTTCTCCAACACACCCTTTTCTACTAATTGATCCATGATTTTTATAACATCTTTCTTACTATTGGTGCTTGTAAAGTTCATACATTCCATAATCTTATGAATTATGGTTCCACGATCAGAGCCTTTCATCTCAACCTCCTTTTTCAGGAAAGCAGGTAGTGTTGGCTCAGACATAATCAGTGCTGTCATCTCCTCTTGCACTTCTCTTAAGATGGCACTCATCTCTTCATCCACTTGCTGGCCAAGCTTTTTTAGTTCGCTTACCGTGGTCTTTATTGGCAGCTTTGCCTGCTGTTGATAAGGGTATTGAAAATGTAGGATCTCTAACAGCTGTTGTTTTAGCTCAGGATCCTTCGTAGCCGTAAAATTCTCTTTTGCTAAATCCTCCGCTTTTCGTTCCAGCTCAATCTGCTTGTCCTTTTCTTGTGATTCTAACTCAGATACCTTGATACAAGATATCCGTACAGTAGGAATATCAAGTACTGCTGGTCCTACAAATGAAAAATAACTATTGGCTTTCATTAAGCTAGTAAACATAAGATGCTCCCCTCCACCAAGTGAGGCTTGTCTAAATTTGTCTAGCTCCTTATTAGCATCTTTCACAGTACCAATCATAATGAGTTTCTCTTTCGCCCTAGTTAAGGCTACATACAATACACGAAGTTCTTCTGCCAGGTTATCTAAAACAAGCTTTCTTGCAATCGCGCGCTTTAGCAGGGTTGGAATCTTTGTACGAAGACTTGTATCAATACACTCAGGTCCAATTCCATAGTCAGGGTGAAACAAGATTTTCTCTCTTGAATCCATATTATTAAAGCTCTTACCCATACCACCTAAGAAAACAACCGGGAATTCAAGACCTTTACTTTTATGGATACTCATAATCCTTACTGCATTATCATTTTCACCTATACTACTTGCCTCTCCATAGTCAATTTCATACTTAAGTAAGCGCTCTACATAGCGAATGAATTGAAAAAGCCCATGAAAGCTACTTTGCTCAAACTTAATCGCATGTTGAACTAACATCAATAAATTATTTCTTCTTTGTTGACCTGCAGGCATAGCAAATACAAACAGGTCATACCCTGTCTTTTGATAGATTTCTTGTATTAACTCATGAACACTAAGATAAGCTATCTTCTCCTTCAGCTCATCATATACCACAAAAAACTTCTTCAATTTATCAGATAAGTCATTTCCACCCCGGGAAGCACAGATCCTGGCTGCATCATACATACTTGCTCTTTTATTCTCTGCCACAACACTTCCATACTCAGTTCTTAAGATTGCTAGTTCTGTAGAGGTCAGATTCCCAATCGGAGAGTATAAGACCGCAGTCATAGCTATATCTTGTTGAGGGTTGTCTAGCACGCGAAGGTAATTAAGCACAGTTTTTACTTCTAGGGTCTGAAAATATCCACTTTGGGTATCCGAATAACAAGGGATTCCTGCTGCCCCCAACTGTTCTATAAATGTCTCTGACCAATTTGACATGGTTCTTAATAAAATAACAATATCTCGATAAGTTGCCTTGCGTAACCCATCCTTATCATTTACCTTAAAATGAGGATCCTTTACCAATTTCTGAATTCGATTGGCGATTGCCCTTGCTTCCAGCTCTCGATTGGTTAATTCCAACACTTCACTGTCATCCTCGGATATGATATCTTCTGTTTCTTTCAGATCCAGCATAATAAGTTCCGTCTGATTAAGATCGATAGCTGTCTGGTCTCCTTCCACTTTATCAAGTTCAGGATAGGAGGCTCCTGTATAAAGCCATACTTCTTCTTTATACTCAATTCCACCAAACTTCTCTCGCATTATTTTTCGAAAGATGTCATTTGCACTATTTAAGACTTGATGTCGGCTTCGAAAGTTCTTACTAAGTTCTATCTTTTGCTCAAGACTATCTTCAAGGGAATAGGTATTGTACTTTTCCAAAAAGATTTCTGGCCGGGCAAGACGGAACTTATAGATACTTTGCTTCACATCGCCAACCATAAACAAGTTATTCACCCCTTGCTTCATTTTAGAGACGCTGGTTAGAATCAATTCTTGTACCTCATTACTATCCTGATACTCATCTATCATAATCTCTTCAAATTGCTGGCTCAGATCAAGCGCAGCAGCTGTTGGAGCATCCTGATTGTTATGATCTACTAGGATTTGAAGTGCATAATGCTCCAAATCGCTAAAGTCAACAAGATTTCCTTCCTCTTTCGTTGCCTTTAATCGCTCAATAAACTCAGTAACCAGTGCAATCAGGACTTTCATTGGCTTTTCTACCTTCTGCATATCCTCTATCATCTCGCTAGGAGATTGATAGAAAAAATCAGCCACTAGAGATTTTATTACCTCTTTATACTGATCTCTAAGATTCTTCACCAATTCCTTCTTCTCTTCATCAACATCAGCTGTCTTCTTCGTAGAAAGCCTTGCATAGTTAATCTGACGAAAGGCCTGATAATAATCTTCATAGGTATCGATCGTAACTAGAGAATCTATCAATTCTTGATCGGATTGCAAGGCATCCAGATAAGGTAGCGGACCATTCGGACTAGTGCAGATTTGCAGAGCTTGCTTGTTTAATTCCTTCACATCCTCCAGTAATAACTGAATGCGCTCTATCAAGTCCTTCATCCACTTTTTATCCTTTAAGTCTTTTGCATCCTTAATCGCAAATTCCTGAAGTCGGTCCATCAGCCACTCTTTAGGCCAAGGATAAGAGCTTGAAAATTGATATAATTTTAAAATCAATTCCTCAATTGGTTCATCCGATTTACTTGCAGAATAAGACTCAATAAAATCAAGAAAATCCTCATCTGCCTTTTCATACCAGTCCTCTAATAATTTAGCAATCACATCCGACTTTAATAAAGTTAATTCTGCATCGTCGGCAATACGAAAGGCTGGATCCAATTCTATGGTATGAAAATAGTTACGGATCACATAGAGGCAAAAACTATCGATGGTTGTAATTTGAGCATTATTCAAAAGGGCAACTTGCTTTTGCAGATGAGAGTTCTCATGATCCTGAGCTATTTTAGCCTCAATTGCCTTCCCAATACGTTCTCTCATTTCAGCAGCGGCAGCCCTTGTAAAGGTTACAATTAAGAGTTGATCAATATTAATTGGTCTTTCTTTATCTGTGATCTTTTGAAGGATTCGTTCTACTAAAACCGCCGTTTTCCCTGAACCAGCTGCAGCAGAGACAAGGATATTACGACCCCTTAACTCAATTACTTTCTTCTGATCCGTCGTCCAAGTCATACTCGCCATCTTCTGATTCTCCTCCCTGCATTAATAATTCCCAAACCTGATCTTTCGCAAGAGCTTTCAATTTCTTATAACGGAAGCCATCAATCTTACAATCAAAGCCGCAAACAGATTGGAATCTACAATGGCTGCATGCTTCCTTGTTTTGAAGCTTATATGGACTATGTCCCACAGTTCCTTCCATAATTTTTAGACTGAAACTATGCATCAAATCACGAATGTAGGTCTGAAGCTTCTCAAACTGTTTGATGGAAGCAACCGATGAATACTTGGTAAATTCCCCTTCCTTACTTGTCTCTACTGGGATAACGCTAGATTTTACCGAAGCTGCTAAAGCTCCATCTTGGCTTAAAAAGTTAGTATCTAGTAAGGGAATAATCTCTTTTGAGCCATTAACCAAGCCATTCATACGAAGTTTCTTCATAATCTCTTCCTGGGCATACTCTGATTTGTCCACAATAGGGTCATCCAGATTATAGTAAAAGACACCTGCTGGTATAATCTCTTTTTCTGGGTGTGCTTCCTTCATAAACTCCATGGCTGCACTTAAGTAAACTCCAAGCTGCAACTGAAGCCCATAATACAAGCTCATTAGATCAAAGGAAGTACTTCCTGATTTATAATCAATGATTTTCACATAGAGACGATTACCTTCTTCATAGAGATCCAAACGGTCAATACGTCCATGCAGATTTAGATAACGATCAGCATGTGCAAAAAACTGCTCATATAGATGTGGTTCAAACTTTCCTGCTTGTAGTTGCATTGTTAACGTTTCCACTGTTTTTAATAGAATACGTTCCACTCTGGTTACTAGATATGCATTACGTTTTGAACTTTCTAAGATTCCATTCCCGAAGTTGCTCACTGCCTCTTGAACACTTTCTTTGCCAAAGGCAATTTCTACGTCTTTTGGCAGGGAGTGCCAGTTGTATTCACTTTCCTTTAACTTCTTGGAGAACAACTCCAAGGCCTCATGAAAGATATTACCGATATCAGGAACTAAAATCTGATACTCCTTTCTTTCCTCAATACCTAGTCCATATTCCAGAAAATGAGCAAAGGCGCAGGCTGCAAACTTCTCCATTCTAGTAACACTACCGACTAAGGTTTCTGAATAGAGTTTCTTTGCCACTACCGCAGACAAACCTGTTTCTTTGTTGTGATAGAATACACCCTGAAGAACAGAGGATAATTCTATTGGTCCTGTCAACTCTTCTTCCAAATAAAGCTGATACAATTCATAGAATAAAGCATCGGTCTGATCACTTTCATATTCTCTTAATTGTTCAATTAAGTATAAAAAACCATTGTCAATTCCAAGGGTCTTATTCAAGTCAGCTAGCAGGTTACCTGTTTTCTTACAGGCAGCTTCCACCTTAAGATTTGGAAACAGAGTTTGAATCTTTGTAATCAGGTAGGAAGTACGGAGTGCCTTTCCTGCTGCATCAACCTTAGCATAGGACAGATACAGTCGATTTGACGGCTTTGTCAGATTAAGATACAGATAAAACTCAGTTGTATAAGCGTTCTGTCGTTTGGTTGGAGATAATTCAATATCATGATCTGCAAACAACTGGCGATCCATATCGGAAAGGATACCTCCACCAGGATTTGCTTTTGGAACCAGTCCATCATTGACACCAAGAAAGAATAAGGCTTTGATGTCTTTTAAACGTGTACGCTCAATATCTCCAACTAAGATCTGATCTACTCCAGGAGGTATCAAACCTACTTTAGCTTCTTTTAAGCCTGTCTCTAAGATATCTTTTAGCTCTTTTACCGATAATTTATCAGCACCTAGCAATTCCACCATACGGTCAAAGATCTCTAATACAAGACGATATACTTGCTCATACTCCTTTGCCCGCTGCATGCTTTCATCCGTCAATTGTGCACGAAACCGGTCCGCAGCCAAGAGTAGCTGCTGTTCACAGCCAAAGGATATCATCACCTCATATATGGCTGTGATTGCTTCTTTCACTGTTGTTTCAGCCCCATGAAGGACAAGTTGTAAGGGAACTAATTTCTCCACCAGTTCAATCCTTACCAGATTAATCGATGATAGATCAATTTCATAATTACTTTTATAAGTCCTTACCCATTCCTTTTGATACATGGATATTCCACGAATACCCTGAGCTAAGATGTAGTTTTCAAACTTCTCCACCTGATCAAGATCCATCTGTGCTAAACTACATTTTAAAAATCGCATAACCCCTTCATAAGCAAAATTATGCTCTACCACTTCAATTGCAGCCCGTATAAACTCTACCAAAGGGTTGGTTAGAATATTTTTCTTCTGATCCACAAAACAAGGAATAGACACTTTAGACAAGGCAAGTTTTGCAATGTCACCATAAGTGGATACATCCCCTGTTACAATCGCAATATCGCGATAACGATAGCCCTCTTGATATATCAGTCTACGGATTTCGATTACCGCAGTTTCCACTTCTTCCACTGCATCCTTGGCTACTGTAATGCTGATATCTTCTTGAGCCTTGGTGTATTGCCCCTGTGGATATCGAAATATCGATTGTTCTAAGAAAGATAGCGCTTCCGATTCCACATAACGATAATAGCGCTGTGTTTTCGGTTCACGCTTAGGTATCTTATAGTCAAGGACTGCTACTCCTTGCTCGTTGGCAATCCTTAATAACTTTTCCACCGTTTTTGCACTTAAATAGAATAATTCATGCTCTTTTAACTGCTTTCCATAATACGTTTCCTTCATGGTTACTGTAACATACACCATCTTGGCACGTTTCATTAGGTGAGATAAGAGCTTATACTGTGA
>JAEYWQ010000188.1 GCA_023428885.1 Bacillota bacterium | reverse complement strand
AAGGCAGTAATAATTATAAGGAATACAATCATAACTGAAAACGTTAATACTTGAGCGGTATAACCCGGTAAGGTTGATATGTAGTCCTCTGTTGAGTAACTAACTAAATTACTTGACAAATCATTAATTTCACCCTTAACAACCGTAGCACTAAATAGATCTGGTGTATTGCTTGATCCATAACGGTAATTCTGCCATGTATCTAAACTCATAAAGACAACTGGTGATGTCTGATATGTAGTTTTTGATGAAAATCCGATAATCTCATATTGCTGTGTGCTTCCAGTAACACCAAAATAATCTCCAATTTCATACCCTTCTTTTTTCAGCTCTTCATCAACGATAACTTGATTATCTGTTAAAGTAAGGTCCTTCAGTTCAGATGGTTTTATAAAACTGTCATTATCGATTCCAAAGAAATATACATCAACTCTTGAATCTAGTACGTTTTCTGCTAAGGGGTTATTAATAACAGCTGGAAACAAACCTAATCTTGTCTTTGATCCGTTAACTTCAATTGCTTCAAAATCAGCTTGTTCCATATAGGACATCATCATATTATCATTGGCATCAACCGTTAGAACAATTTGATCTGAGTTCCACTGTTCTATGGCATTCGTATAAGATGAAGCAAGCCCATTAGCCAATGAAGTTAAAAAATAAACCAAATAGCTAATAAGTATAATAACCGCGATGATTAGTGTAAATTTCATTTTAGAATACTTTAATTCTTTGAATGATAAAAACATATATTTTCTCCTTATCTATTGCTCTTTTGCAATAATTTTTCGATGTCTTGAGCAATCTTACTCGGTTTAACTCGGGGTGAATATCGTTTTATAACTCTCCCGTTAGAATCAACTAGAAACTTGGTGAAATTCCATTTAATTCTTTGATTAAAAAAACCTTTTTCATGTCTCTTTAAATAGGTGTATAAGATTGATTCATCTTCTCCATTCACATTAATTTTTTGAAATCTTGAAAATGTTGTGTTAAATTTTTCTACACAGAATTTATTAATATCTTCAACTGACCCTGGTGCATCTTTACCAAATTGATTACAAGGGAAATCCAACACTTCAAATCCACGCTCATGAAACGTGTTATACAATGCCTGTAGCCCTTCATACTGTGGAGTAAAAAAACATTGTGTTGCGGTATTAACAATTAAAAGAACTTTTCCTTTATACTGCGCTAATTCGACAACATTGTTAGAAATATCTTCAACCCTGATTTGATATAAACTCATATTTACCTCCATCTTCTTATTACTTGCCAATTCATAATATAATTCTATTATTTGTTAATTGTATATGCAATATCATTTTATAAAATTATATTGCATGCAATTTAATATGTCAACAACATTATTTATCAAATCCATAATTATTAGGATAAAAAATGCTGCCTATGCGTGCCGAAAGTCAGGAAACCTTTCATTTTAGGCATATTTACAACATTTATTCATAACGTCAGAAAAGAAGCAAACCATAAGCGATGTAATTATAGTCTTTACCACTGAAAACAGCACCAAAGACAGAGACTGTGCTCTGCCTTTTTGTATCACGAATTTCTCTATGCAATTATCAAATATTTGTACCTAACTTTCCCTTTCAAATGGGAAAGTTATTTTACAATTAAGGTCGTACATATAGGGGGTGAAGGCAAAATCACTTTCCCGTTTTGTAAACGAGTTTCACATTTTGAACTTTGTCATTCAGCTATACTAATCCATGGTAATTGAAAACTCTACAAGGTTCTAGATCTCCGTTTGCGGCAATTTGCCACTTATGATGTTCTTTATTATTTTATCAATTCCAGAAACCAACATCGCTGTAAGTAATATAGCTATAATACATGCTAAAATTACAATAAGAATTATAACATTCTTAATACCATCAGCTTGGTCAGTAATAGTGGATTTTGGTATTAGAGCACAAAGAGTTGCTCCAGTGTCGTTAACTTTAGAATACAGGAAGAAGTAACTAGCACCCTTATAGTCAATATATTTTGAACCACTTACTTCTTCCCCGTCCATTATATCCTTATAGAAAGCTTGGTTTACAAAGATCTTTTCTGATTTGACTGCTTCCATATCAATACTAGGCTTCTCTAGCATTAGCGAATAATCTATAATCTCCTTTCCATCCGGGGTTACCAATCCTAGAAAACTGCTTTTGTCAAATTTCATAGCAGAAAGAATATTTTTCACAACGTCTGCCTTAACATCGAAAATCAGGAATGCATCAAAATTAGAAACATTTCTAATTAGTCTCATGGCGTAATCATCTGTTCTTGTTTCCAACTGTTTATCTAGAAACTCATCTTCACCATCCCATATATTCTCAGTTTTACCACTATCCAGAATTTGGCCTAAGTTTGTTTTCTTAAAGCTATGATAGAATGCACTATCAATACCTACACCGGTTGAAATAGAATGAACATTTTTATTTACTAAATATATATTTTTAATGAATTCATCTACTGCTTTCTTGGAACATAAGATATTACCAAGGGAATCAGCATATACAAATGCTTTTATCTTATCATCTTGGCTTATAGAATACCTTTGAATTAAACTATCATCCGCATACAGTTTCGCGGTTGCCTCTACAGAATTAAAGCCAAACTTCATACATTCGCTTGCCATATTAAGTGTATCTTCTGCTGCCTTCTCGTATTTACTTTCAATAACATCGGAAGCTTTTAAAATGGATACGATACCTAAGAAGAGGATAAACATAATAGGAACCAAAAAGGAAGCTATTAATTTAAACTTGAACATTTTTGTATCATTACATCGTTTTTCCTTTGAACTTTTTTTCATAGTAGGTATTATTCTGTTAAAAATGTAATCTACCCTTCTTTTCATATCTCTCCTCCGATATTTTTTGCTTACCAAGAATAAGTCTTGTCTCCCTGATTAATTGATCACTGTTTTATATAATGCCACTCCAAATAATGCCATAATTTTCCTATATGTAAATAAAAGAAAAAGGGTCAGTTACAATACATTCAATCCCATGATGCTCCATACAAAGATAAACGCACCCATCTCTGAGTGCGTTCCAACCACTATTAATCCCTAACCTTAAGAATACATTTTTCCAAGGATCTTTATTCATATAATAATGATCACAGCAATCGTCTCCCTGCATTAAGGTTTTTGTCCTTTGAAATCCAATCTGTGTACAAGCCACCGATCTATTTCTTTGGACAAGTACAGCCTTCTCAGCATTCGTATGTCTTTGCCATCTTGAATTCGTCCAGTATAACCTGGTCTGGTTTTTTCGTAAAAAGAGAAACGATGACGATGGCTATGCATGATAACAGGAATGCTGGAAGCAGTTCATATATGGCAAATACGCCACCAAGACGTGAAATTAGCTTATTCCATATAAAGACCATACTACTTCCGGTGAGCATACCAGCGATTGCACCTGCTCTTGTCGTCCTCTTCCAGAACAATGAGAAGAGTATGATAGGTCCAAAGGTAGCTCCAAAACCTGCCCATGCAAATGATACCACTTTAAATATAACACTGTTTTTATCCAAAGCTATGATGATTCCGAACAAGGAAATAAGTAGCAATGTTATGCGCGAAGCAAACATCACCTGACGGTCAGTAGCATCCTTTTTGAATATTCCTTTGTAAATATCACGTGACAGTGCCGATGAAGCAATGAGCAGATAGGAGTCAGAAGAACTCATCGTGGCAGCTAGGATACCTGACATTACTATTCCTGCCAGAAATACAGGGAGCAGTCCGGTGGACATGATGATGAATATGTTTTCAGCACTGTTCCGTGTAAGTAGTTCAGTGGGATAGAGCGTTCTTCCTATTAATCCAATCCCGACTGCAGCGGTCAACGAAATAACGCACCAAATTGTTGCTATACGTCTTGATTTCTTCAACTCAGCAGCCTTGTTTATTGCAATGAATCTCAGAAGAACCTGAGGCATGCCAAAATAACCTAGTCCCCATGACATAGTGGATATAATCGTCAGCAGACCATATTCTCCCGCCTGTCCGTATAGTGGCTTTCCCACTGCATCAAGCTGTAGGATACCGTCCGCCGTCGTTTGGGGCTGAGCTATGCCAAAAAAATCAAAAAAGCCCGGGATTGACTTTATATTGTTAACTATTACTGGGATTCCACCAGCAGCGATTACTCCAACAATCACAACTGTGCAAAGTGCTACAACCATAATGATTCCTTGAATGAAGTCTGAAACGCTTTCTGCAAGGAAACCACCAAGAAACGTATACAGGATAACGATTATAGCACCAATTATCATAACGGTCTGATAATTCACTCCGAACAATGTACTGAACAACTTGCCAAACGTAACAAAGCAGCTTCCTGCATAAACTGCGAAAAATATCAGAATAAACAGTGATGCTATCCCCAAGATAATCTTTTTACTTTCTTTGTACCTATTGCTTAAAAATTCCGGTATGGTTATGGCGTTGCCTGCCAGAGTAGAATACCTGCGAAGTCTCTTTGCAACTATAAGCCAATTTATGTAGGTCCCGACCGCAAGACCGATTGCTGTCCAAACAGCATCACTAAGACCGAACCAGTATGCTACACCTGGAAGTCCCATTAGCAGCCAGCCGCTCATATCTGAAGCTTCTGCGCTCATGGCTGCAATCCATGGGCCTAGTTTTCTGCCGCCAATGAAATAATTATCGGAACTTTCATTTGCAGTCTTCATATAGTATATGCCTATCACAATGACAAAAATAAGGTAAATACACATAGCCGTAAGAATTTGAACTTGATCCCCACTCATGCTTCCAACTCCTTTTACATTTTCTTACATCATATCAGAATATTTTTCCAATGTAAAGCGTTAATTAGCTATCAATTTAACTTAGTACAAAGGACAAAGGATTAGAGGGTACTACTAGGGTAAAAAAAAGGCTTCCATGAATCCGTAATAGCTTACCGAACGTCTGAAAACCTTTTTAATTAAAGCATACTTATTTGTTTTTGCGTGAATATACTACTCTTCTCCCTCTAACTTATAGCTTGAGAATCCACTTTCTGTTTCTACATTATATAATCCATAAAAGCCTAGATATTCATCCTTCAAATCATCTAGATCCATAAGGCGAGCCCAGCTTCTATATCCTTCTGGTAATTCTTTTACTGGAGCATCTGGTGTGTAAATTAGGATCTCTTTTGCATCATTTATTCCATATGGTTCAGAATAAATAAATTTCATACCATCTATGATTTCTTCACTTTCTACTTCTTTCTCAAGATTCATATACTCGATTGATACAGAATAAGTATACTCATTTACTTTCTTGGGTTCTGTGAATTTACCGTCAAATGTGGATGAGTAAACAACTCCGTATGGATAATCCTCTCCAACAGTTCCCATATCAGAATCATGATACTCCCCTGCAAAGGTCCCATCTTCGTTAATAGTTAGCATCGTCTGCCAAGCACCAACTCCACTAGTAAATACAAATTGATACTTTGACAAATTCGAAAATAGATCTGTTGATACTTCACTACTATCCTTAGTTTCGATAGGTGTCATATCATCAGATACAGCTGACTCCACTGGCGTAATTGTATCATTACTATCAATCTCTGTTGTTTTAGCATCTACATTTTGCTTAGTCTCTATATAAACATTGTTTGAACTTTCATCCTGGCTCTGACAAGCAGTAACTAATAATGCTGTGCTGCATGCTGCAGTCAGCAAAAACATCTTATGTTTATTAACTTTTTTTCCATACTCTAAATATTTTTTCATCATACGTTTACTCCTAGTTTTTATATATTTTCCTTTATTTCTAATGTATTATCATCAATAACATTCCTTGTATTCTACCTTAATAAAATAACAAAATCAAATATATTTCATATATTTAAAGTAAATGTAATAGAATTGAAATCAATTATACTGATTCTATTAATTATTGTCAGAACATTTATTTATATACTGAGTTTCTAATTCAATCAGTCTATGAAGTTTCCCAGATAACTATGAGTCAAGATAACTAATTCTGCTGCTACCCCTCTCCCCTATAACACATTTCTTCTTAACTATCCCCCTTTTATCCATTAATTATCTAATGCAATGCCTCCTACTATCCTATATACTCGAATTGTATCCCTAGCAACTTATTTGCTTGATCATTAGATCTTCAGGGAGCTAGGTCTATGATATTTATTAGAAAATCCATATAAAATTGTGAATTTCAAAAAAAGCAGGATGTAGAGCCAAATATTTAATGGCCTTGCATCCTGCTTGATGAATCACGAGATATCTTTTTTTTGTATTGTAGTAATAAGGATTATATTTTCACATCATTCTATACCCATTTAGATTCATTACTAGATAGTGAATGAAAGAACTTAATATAGCAAATCTTTCAATCCGAGAAACCTTTTATATAAAGCATCGAACTCACAACCACAGTTACCACA
>JAEYWQ010000170.1 GCA_023428885.1 Bacillota bacterium | reverse complement strand
GAAATTGTAGAGAACGCTATAAATGGGATGCATAAGGAAACGTATATCAATGTGATATGCTTTTATTCTGCATAACTTTTTGTAGGCTCGACCTTTTCCAAGTTTGGAAGAGGTCTTTTTTGTTGGCACTATGTGCCAAGAAGTGCATCTTGCGGTGAAGAATGTGTTACTTAAGGAACATGTTTCTTTGAAATCTGCACGGACGCTTTATTAAGCTTAAAATAAGGAGAATAAAAACATGACATATCAAATGAATAATGCTATTATTGGCTACCCTGGAAATCGCCTATTAGAGTGCGTTTCTATGGAGATTCGTAATAAAGAGAAAATTGCAATTGTAGGAAGAAATGGCTGTGGTAAGACCACCTTATTAAAAGTGATTGCTGGAAAATTAGAGGTGGATAATTTAGATAGTGATGAAGAGTTCTTTATTCACATGGATGGAAAGCCTACCATCGGATATCTAGAACAGATGAGTTTTGAACATGAAGAGATTACGGTGAGAGAAGAATTACTTAAAGTTTATAATAGCATGTTTCGTCTAAAGGATCGGTTACAGGAATTAGAAAGGACAATGGAAACCGATTGTAGCGAACGTGTTTTAAACGAGTATAGCAAAGTCTTAGAACGCTTTGAACTTATTGGAGGATACTCCTACCAGACTGAAATGGAGCAGGTTTTTACGAAGTTTGGATTCCCAGTGGAAGATATGGATCGGGTAATAGCTTCTTTTTCAGGAGGGCAGAAGACCAAAATTGCTTTTGTTAAATTGCTGTTGAGTAAACCAGATATTATGCTTTTAGACGAACCAACCAATCATTTGGATCTAGCTACGATAGAATGGTTAGAGGGATATCTTAAGAAGTATCCACATGCGGTTGTGATTGTATCCCATGACCGAATGTTTTTGGATCGGGTAATCGATATCACGTATGAGATTGAGTATAAGCAGATGAAACGCTATGTTGGGAATTACACTGCATTTCTTAAGCAGAAGCGTTTGGATTATGAAAAACAATGCAAAGATTATGAAGCTCAGCAAAAGGAGATAGAAAGACTTACCATCTTCATTGAAAAATGGAAGAACACTCCGACTAAGGTGGCTATGACTCGGTCTAAACGCATGCAAATTGAGCACATGGTAAAGATTCCAAAACCAAGACGATTCGATGAGAGAAAGTTCCACACACAATTTCTTCCTCATAAAGAGAGTGTAAGTTTAGTTATGGATGTAAGAGAGTTAGAGATTGGCTATGATAAACCACTGGCTCAAGTTACCCTACAGCTTCATAAAGGAGATAAGCTTGCAGTTCTGGGTGATAATGGTATTGGAAAATCCACCTTGTTAAAGACCCTAGTTGGCCAACAAAAAGATCTTGGTGGTTCTTTTAGCTATGGAAGAGACGTAGACTGGGTTTACTTTGATCAGGAACTTCTGAACTTAGATAATAGCAAAACAGTGATCGAGGAATTCTGGGATGAATATCCCAAGCTAAACAGGACTGAAGTCCGTACCATCTTAGGCAACTTCTTATTCAGCGAGGATGAAGTTTTTAAGCCAATTGTCCAGTTATCGGGTGGAGAAAGGGTAAGGTTATCCTTAGCTAAGATTATGAAGAAACAAGCAAACCTACTGATTTTAGATGAGCCGACCAATCACCTTGATATGGCAGCAAAAGATGCTCTGGAAGCGATGATTCAAAGTTACACTGGGACAGTTCTATTTGTATCTCATGACCGTTACTTTATACAGTCCATTGCCAATCGATTACTGGTCTTTGAACAAGACATCGTAAAGTATTATCCTTATGATTATGATCGTTATCAAGAACTAAGGAATCGAGCGGAGGATAATACCTTATCTATGGTTGGAGGGACGAAAGCATCAGGTGATGAGTTTGAGAGTTTTTCTAGATCAAACAAAGATAATTCAGCCTATAACAAGTCAAAGAATGAACGAAAGATTAAGATGCTAGAGCAAGAAATCAATGAGCTAGAGGATCAAATCAAGGAATTGCAGTCAAGATTTGCAGATCCAATGATTGCATCTGATTATGTAACACTAGATACTATCCAAAAGGAGATTGTAGTAAGCGAAAATAAGTTAAGTCAGCTTTTAGAAGAATGGGCTCAATATGAGAACGATTATGGAGAGGATAACACATGCAGAATATCGAATATAGAAAATTAATCATAGAGGATTGCAAAAAAATAAATGAAATGAACCCTTCGCAATATATTGCTAGAGCCTGGAGAGAAGTAGATGGGAAAAGACAGTTAATTGATATTAATTATCAGGACACGGACTGGCCAGAAGGCTATGAACAGCATTATAATAGATTAGCCAAAACGATCAGCAGTGGTGGAAGTGCAATAGGGGCTTTTGATGAGAATAATATGCTGTTAGGTTTTGCAACGGTAAACCCGCAATTATTTGGTAGTCGTAATCAATATGCTTTATTAGATCAACTATTTATTACGCTTGAATGTAGAAATCAAGGAATTGGAAAACAGTTATTTATGCGTTCAGCTAAGGCTGCAGCAGAATGGAATGCGAAAAAGCTTTATATTTGTGCAGGGTCCGCCGAAGAAACTATTGCCTTTTACTTTGCCCTTGGCTGCAAAGAAGCTGAGGAAATCAATCAGGAATTATATGAAGCAGACCCTAGAGATTATCAATTAGAGTGGAAGATAGCAAAGTAAATTGTTCACAATTCACTTTGCATATATTGACCGATGCATAAATTCGCAGTTTGTTAGCGGAAATGGGATAAGCTCACATCTTCAATTATTTTGCAAACTCAGATTACTTGTGATATAATAGGTTTCCAGTGCTAGGACGTGGATAAAGAGAGGACTACTTATGTATCGTTTTTATGTAGATAATTCTTCAATTGAAGAGAATGTAATTCATGTGACCGGTGGGGATGTGAATCACATTAAGAATGTGTTGAGAATGAAGCTTGGCGAGAAGTTAGTTATTTGCAATGGACAAGGCCAGGAATTTTATTGTATAATAACAAAGATTTGTGATTCCAAGATCACGGTAGAGATCCAGGAGAAGAAAGAATCTGAGTCGGAATTAAAAGCAAAGATTTATCTATTTCAGGGCTTGCCAAAGAAGGACAAGATGGAATTGATTATTCAAAAGGCAGTAGAACTAGGAGCTTTTGAAGTGATTCCGGTGATGATGAAGCGTACAATTGTAAAACTTGAAGATAAAAAGAAAGAACAGAAGAAATTAGAACGCTGGCAATCGATCTCTGAGGGGGCTGCAAAACAGTCCATGCGTGGAATTATACCAACTGTTAGCGAAGTTATGACTTATCAGCAGGCAATCAATAAAGCGAAGGAATTAGACATCGCACTTTTGCCTTATGAGTGTGCAACTGGAATTTCACGTACCAAGGAATTAATCGATATTTGTAAAGAAAAGAAGAGTATCGGTATCTTTATTGGCCCAGAGGGGGGCTTTGAAGTAGACGAAGTGGAAGTTGCGAAGGCGGCTGGAATTGAAGCAATTACGCTTGGGAAGAGAATCTTAAGAACGGAAACAGCAGGGCTTACAATCTTGTCAAACCTGATGTTTGCATTAGAAGAGTAATATTGGATTAAAAACTATGATATATATTGTGAGATGTTATTCATGCTGATAACATCTCACAATTTGAAAGGCAATGGTATTAAAATGGAAGCATATTTAGATAATGCTGCGACGACTCAGGCTAGTAATGCAGTCTGTGAAGTTGTAGTAGAGTCACTTGAGAAAAATTATGGGAATCCGTCTTCGATGCATATCAAGGGCATGGAGGCTGAACGATATATCAAGGATGCAAAAGAACGAATCGCTAAAACATTAAAAGTGGAAGCAAAGGAAATTATCTTTACTTCTGGTGGTACGGAATCGAATAATATGGCGCTGATTGGGATTGCGTTAGCCAATCAAAGAGCTGGAAAGCATATTATATCAACGAAGATTGAACATCCTTCTGTATACAATCCTTTACTGATGTTAGAGGAATTCGGATTTCGTATCTCTTTTATCTCAGTGGATGAGAATGGGCAAGTGAATAAAGAGGAGCTGCTTCAGGAAATCTGTGAGGATACCATCTTAGTTTCCATCATGTATGTAAATAATGAAGTTGGAGCAGTGCAAGATATAGCTTCTCTTAGCAAAGCGGTAAAAGAGAAAAAGTCAGACATTATTTTTCACACAGATGCAATTCAGGCCTTTGGTAAATATAAGATTTATCCAAAGCGTGAAGGCATTGATGTGATGTCTGTTAGTGGTCATAAGTTCCATGGGCCAAAAGGCAGTGGATTTTTATATATTAAAGATAAAGTTAAGCTAAAACCTATCCTTCATGGTGGTGGGCAGCAGAAGAACTTCCGCTCTGGTACAGAGAATGTTCCTGCGATTGCCGGTTTAGCCGTGGCGGTTCGTGAGATCTATACTGATCATGAAGAAAAAGTTGCACATCTTTACACTCTGAAACAAAGGTTAATAGAAGGATTAGAGCAGTTAGAAGGTGTAACAATGAATGCAATCTATGCTAATGATACGACCTTAAGTAAAGCGGAAGCTCTTGCAAAGACTGCACCTCATGTTCTAAGTGCAAGTTTTGCTGGAATTCGAGCAGAGGTTCTATTACACGCCTTAGAAGAAAAAGGTGTTTATGTGTCATCTGGCTCTGCATGCTCTTCCAACCATCCTGCTTTAAGCGGATCCTTAATCGCGATTGGTGTGAAAAAGGAATTATTGGATTCCACTTTACGTTTTAGTTTTTCTGTAAATACTACTAAGGAACAAGTGGATTATGCCATTGAAGCCGTGAAAGAATTATTGCCTATGCTTCGAAGATTTTCAAGGAAGTAAGTAAGATACCCTGTAACTGTGAAATATCTTGCTATGAAATCGGTAGGTAAGATACCCTTTCACTGTGATATATCTTGCTATGATATCGGTAGTTAAGATGCCTTTTCACTGTGAACAAAATTGATTTGAATAGATAAAAGAGGTGCTAAGCTAAGACTTAGACTGAATGGAGGAAAAATGTACAAAGCATTTTTAGTAAAATACGCTGAGATTGGTTTAAAGGGAAAGAACCGCCATGTGTTTGAAAACGCATTGCGCGATCAGATTCGCTTTAATCTAGAAAAGATAGGAGGCAACTTTGATGTCTCCAGAGAACAGGGAAGAATCTTTATTGAGTGTTTGGGTGACTTTGACTATGAAGAAACCGTTGCTGCATTAAAGAAAGTATTCGGAATCTGGGCAATTATGCCGGTGGTAGTGATTGAAAACACTGATTGGAATTCTGTAAAAGAAGAAGTGGCTAAGTATGTAGACCAGTTCTATCCTGATAAGAATTTTACCTTTAAGGTAGAAGCAAAGCGATCTACAAGCAATATGAATTAACTTCACCTGAGATTTGTGCTGAGATGGGTTCCCATCTGCTTCATACCTTCCCAGAGTTAAAAGTTGATGTTCATAATCCAAATACACGTATCTGGGTTGAGATTCGTACTAAAGCTTATGTGTATTCCCATGTGATTCCAGGTCCAGGTGGTATGCCGGTGGGAACTGGTGGTAAAGCTATGTTATTGTTATCTGGTGGTATTGATTCCCCAGTAGCAGGATATATGATTAGTAAACGTGGTGTTAAGATTGACGCTACTTATTTTCATGCACCACCATATACCAGTGAGCGCGCAAAACAGAAGGTAGTGGATTTGGCAAAGACTATTTCTGCTTATACCGGACCAATCAATCTACATGTGGTTAACTTTACCGACATTCAATTATATATCTATGAGAAATGCCCTCATGAAGAATTAACTATCATTATGCGTCGTTATATGATGAAAATTGCGGAAGAAATCGCGAAGAAGAGCTTTTGCTTAGGATTAATTACCGGAGAAAGTATTGGTCAGGTAGCTAGCCAGACCATGCATTCCTTAAATGCAACCAATGCAGTATGTACCTTGCCTGTTTACCGTCCGCTGATTGGTTTTGATAAACAAGAGATCGTTGAAATCTCTGAAAAAATCGGAACTTACGAAACCTCCATACAGCCATACGAGGACTGCTGTACCATCTTCGTAGCAAAGCACCCAGTAACACGTCCGATTTTAAGTCAGATTGAAAAGAACGAAGAAAACTTAAAGGAAAAGATCGATGAGATGGTGAAGACAGCAATTAGTACAAAGGAAACCATCGTTATTCGCTAATAGATTTGTACATCTTTTACTTATTACGTTATATCTTGGCTTCGGTAGGGAATTGAACATAATTTCCTACCGATGAATTAGGTAAGACGCAAAAAAAGAGTAGAGAAATTGCTCCACTCTTTATGTTGTTCCTTATTAAGGAACACTTAATAATCTGAATTAATTACTCAACGATGTAAGGTTTTAAGATTGCAAGGATAGTATCCATGTTCTCTTCACCATGAATGCTTAAGTCGATTGGCTTAGATAAATCTAAACTGAAGATACCCATAATGGACTTAGCGTCGATCACATATCTTCCAGATACTAAATCAAAGTCTGAATCAAACTTAGTTACATCATTAACGAATGATTTTACCTTATCAATTGAGTTTAAAGAAATTTTAACTGTTTTCATGTGAAATTCCTCCTTTATAGTTGTAATTTGGTAACCCCAAGTTAAAGCGAATGATGGAATACATAGGAAACCCATCCACATCTATATACTACCCACTAAACCGTGAAATGTCAATATACAAAGTGGCGAAAAATGAAACGGTTAAGTCTTAGATTTTCTAGTTTTTGGATAGTATTTAAGAAGCAGAAAGGTGAAAATAATAATGTTAGACAATGAATATAATTATCTTGAAGGGAAAAAGATCGCATTTTTAACTTTAGGATGTAAAGTTAATTCCTATGAAACGGAAGCAATGGAGCAGCTGTTCGAGCAAGCGAACGCGACAATCGTAAGCTTTGATGATATTGCAGATATATATGTGGTAAATACTTGTACAGTAACAAATATTGCAGATAGAAAATCACGTCAGATGCTTCACAAAGCAAAGAAAAAGAATAACGAAGCAGTGGTTATCGCAGTAGGATGTTATGTACAGGCTGCGAAAGAAGTATTATTAGAGGACACAGCGATTGACTTAGTGATTGGTAATAATCGAAAGAAAGATATCGTATCAATTGTCAATCGTTATTATACAGATAAGGATGCTTATGACATCCTTGATATTGCAGAAGATGGATATTATGAAGAACTAAGTATTCAGTCAGTGAAAGAGAAGACAAGAGCTTATATCAAAATACAAGATGGCTGTAATCAATTTTGCAGTTACTGTATCATACCTTATACCAGGGGAAGGATTCGTTCTCGTAAGGAAGAGGATATCTGTAATGAGGTAGAACGTCTGGTGGAAAATGGCTACAAGGAGGTTGTTTTAACAGGAATTCATATCTCATCCTTTGGATTAGATACAAAGACAGTAACTGAACAGGCTAGTTTAAAGGCTTTAGATGGAAGCATGCCATTACTTTTACTCATTGAAAAGTTAAATAGCATCAAAGGATTGGAAAGAATTCGACTTGGTTCCTTAGAGCCAAGAATAATAACTGAAAACTTTGTCAAAACTTTAGTAAGCTTCGAGAAAGTTTGTCCTCATTTTCATTTATCTTTACAAAGCGGATGTGATGAGACCTTAAAACGTATGAATCGTAAGTATAGCAGTGAGGAATACTATCAAGGTTGTCAACTAATCAGAAAATATTATGACAAGCCAGCGATTACTACTGATGTTATTGTAGGTTTCCCTCAGGAAACAGTAGAAGAATTCGAAATTACAAGACAGTTCTTAGAGAAAGTGGGCTTTGCTCAGATGCATATCTTCCAGTATTCCAAGCGGAAGGGGACGAAAGCAGAGTCTATGGATGGTCAGGTACAAGAAGAGCAAAAACATAAAAGAAGTGAAGTATTAATTGACTTAGAGCGTAGGTTAAGAAAAAATTATTTAGAGCAATTTATCAATACAGAAGAAATAATTTTAACAGAGGAAAAGGTTACTATGGAGGGAAAAACCTATATGATCGGACATAATCAACGCTATGTTCGAATCGCGCTATCAGAAGAAAACATTCTTACCAATGAGTTGATTTCGGTAAAAACTGTCGGATTTTTGAAGGATGATATTTTGCTTTCCGAAATAATAGATTGAAATTTTCGAACGTTTGTATTATGATAAGAATAAGATGCGAACGACAGTTAGTTTTGTAATCGTTTATGACAGTTCCTAGAAAGGCGTGATTGGATGCAAGAGATGAATAATACACAGTATTTTAGAGTTCAAAAACAGCCAGAGATGGTGGTTAAGGATGTTATCGATATTGTATATCTTGCTTTGACAGAAAAGGGCTACAATCCTGTAAATCAAATTGTTGGATACATTATGTCCGGAGATCCTACTTACATTACGAATCACAGAAGCGCTAGAAGCTTAATTATGAAGGTAGAACGTGATGAGATATTGGAAGAGTTATTGAATGATTATATCAAGAATCACTTAAAGGATAAGAGATAGGAAGATAACATGAGAATTCTTGGGCTAGATTATGGTTCCGTAACCGTAGGTGTGGCTGTTAGTGATAGCTTGCATATTACTGCACAGGGCGTAGAGACGATTCGCAGGAAGCAAGAGACTAAACTACGGCAGACACTTGCACGAATAGAGGAACTGATTAAAGAGTATGAAGTAGACCGTATTGTGCTGGGCTATCCTAAGAACATGGATAATACCATTGGCACGCGTGCACAAAAATCAGAAGAATTTGCCGAGATGTTGCGTAAGCGTACAGGCTTAGAAGTCATTCTTTGGGATGAACGCTTAACCACGGTATCGGCACATCAGGTTTTAAATTACGGTGAAGTATCTTTAGAGAAGAAGATGCAAGTTGTGGATAAGCTTGCTGCGGTAATTATTTTGCAAGGATATCTAGACTTTTTATCGAATAAGGAAAAAGTATAACTTAGTAAGAACTTATAAAATTGAATTTAGTAAGAGGTATATATGGATAATGATGAGATGTTTCAAAAGATCAACTTTACCACAGAAGATGGTGAAGATGTGGTATTTTGTGTTGTAGAACAAACGAAATTAAACGGTGTTAACTACTTGTTAGTTACCGAAGATGTAGATGATGAAGAAGAAGTTGATGCTTATATTTTGAAGGATATCTCGAATACAGAAGACGAGGAAGCAATCTACGATATGGTAGAAGATGAAAAGGAATTAGAATTAATTGCAAATATTTTTGAAGAACTGTTAGATGATACCGAAATTATCTAACATTAACATTGATTATGATGATGCAGTACGCAGACAGTATGAATTAATTATGGAGTGGGTGATGGGATGACGGATATGCAAGAAAGATTTAAAACGCTGTTGAAAGAGAATGGACTAAAGGTCACAACACAGCGCATAGCGATATTAGAAGTGCTTAGTAATCGACCGGATGAGCACTTAACCGCGGAAGAAATCTATGATTGTGTAAAAGAGATGTATCCAGAAATCGGGCTTGCAACGGTATATCGTACCATTCAAGTCTTATCGGACTTAAAATTAATAGATAGTTTAAATTTAAATGATGGCTATATCCGATATGAAATTGGAAAGGTAGGTCAAGAAACCAGCCCTCACCACCACCACCACTTGATATGTCTTGAGTGTGGGCAAGTATTAACCTTTCAAGATGATTTGTTGGAAAAATTAGAAGACAAGATTCAAGAAACCATGGGCTTTTTAGTTGAGAATCATGACTTAAAACTCTATGGAATTTGCAGTGCTTGTAGAGCACAAAAAGCTTGATTAAGAGTATAATTCATACGTTTGCACTACGAAATTACATAAATATTATTTTGGAGGTGCAATTTTGATAGGAAAAGAAAATAGTAAAGGTACGAATGTAGAAGGAAGTAAACAGGAAAATATCTCTAATAGAACAAATGAAAGAGTTTCTGAGAAAACTTCTGAAAGGTCATCATTTAAGAGAAGAAGACCGAACAAGACCTACCGTGTTGAACGTGCGGAAGTAAAACAGAAGGCAGAAATCACTGTGA
>JAEYWQ010000107.1 GCA_023428885.1 Bacillota bacterium | reverse complement strand
GAGCTACGGTAGAGCAAGTTGGGGCTTATTTTATCTTAGATGATTACTCTGCAGAGTATATGAGTTATTCTTGTGAACTCCTTGATTCCAAAGGGAAGACCATATTTACAGCTAAGAAGAATGAAAGCATAACGGGATTAATTATAGGTGAAGAAATTTATGTGACGATTCAAGCAGGTAATTATGAAGGGATTCAAGATTTACAAGGAAGATATCTGTATCGTGAGATCTCTAGTTATCTTTCTGATGATTAAATATAAAGCTACACAAAAGAAAAAGGATGGGGAAAATGATTACGAAAGGAAGAGATAGAAAATGAAGCATTTATTTGAGCAAGAACGAGTATTAATCGGTCAAGGAAGAATGGCGAATGTGTATCTGTGGAAGGGATTCGCCTATAAGTGTTTTCAATCAGATTACCCAGAGGATTGGATTACATATGAGCTACATATCCAGAATACGGTCAGCCAGCTGGGGCTGCCAACGGTCAAATACTATCCATCAGAAATTCCACATAGTTTAAAGATGGATTACATCAAAGGGATATCCTTAGCCGATAAGATGCAGCAAGAAAAGTATCTACATGGTATAGAGGACTTATTCAAGCTCATGTTAAGTGTCCATGAGAATAGAGGGCTTGATTTACCGAGCTTGAATCCCTTTCTAGTGGAAGAGATAAGTAAGCTTGATTTGGATTCTTCCTATAAAGCTCTTGCACTGACATTTATATCAGAGATTCCTGACAAGGATGTTCTTTGTCATCTTGATTTTCACTTTTTGAATGTAATGTGTGCAGAAGATAAGGATTATATTATTGACTGGGTAAATGCCAAATTAGGAAACCCAATCTATGATTTTGCCAGAAGCTATGTGATCCTATATGAATTTGCTTATCGCTTATCTAAGAAGTATTTGAAAATGATAAAAGTGCATGGCTCTTTTGATGTATTAGAATTAAGCAAGGCAATTTATGTCATGGCAGTTCATCGCCTAACAGAATACCAGAGTGAGAAAGTCAAGCAACTGGTTGAGCAATATTTTATTATTAACAGTAAAAATGACTAGATGAATGATAACTGATGAAGCATTGTTTGTACTGTCATGTCTTGATATATTAATAAAGATAAGAGAGCAGGTAATTACATGATACTTTATTTTAGCGGAACCGGAAATAGTGCTTATGTGGCAAATTATATTGGAAGAGAGATCAAGGATGAGGTCATCAATTTGTTTGATAAACTAAAAAGTCATGATTATTCCACGTTGACTTCAAACAAACCTTATGTATTGGTTGTGCCAACCTATGCTTGGCAGATTCCTCATTTTGTTCGTGATTGGATTTTAAATACCGAATTTACACAGAATCAAAAAATTTACTTTGTGTTGACCTGTGGGGATAGTATCAAAAATGCCGGGAAGTATGCCAAAAGACTATGTGAGAAGAAAAACTTAGTTTATATGGGCTGCATGGAAATTGTAATGCCAGAAAACTATATTGCAGTATTTAAAGCACCAGATGAAACAACTGCAGATTCAATTATTGAAAAAGCATCAAGGAAAATACTTGCTACAGCTGAGCTGATTAAATCTCAAAAAAGCCTCCCAGAGACTAAAAAAAATATTAGTGGTAATATCTGTAGCGGACCTGTTAATACTATGTTCTATTCCTTCATCGTTAGTGCCAAGAAGTTCTATGTAACCGATGATTGTATATCCTGTGCACATTGCGTTAAGGTTTGCCCTATGTCAAACATTACTATGGTAAAGGGGAAACCAAGCTATGGAAAGGACTGTACTCATTGTATGGCATGTATATGTACCTGTCCTAAGGAAGCAATAGAGTACGGGAAGAAAAGCATAGGGAAACGAAGATATATCTGCCCCAAATAAGTGATATCAAGAGGCTGTCTTATAATTATGACAGTCTTTTCTTGTATGGGATTGATTCATAAGGAATCATTGAAAAAAGCTGCCCTTTCATCATACGGACAGCTTATTTATGCTTTAATAAATTGTTATAAAACATCATATACAATTTCTATTGTATCATTATATTTATTTTGTTATTATCTCTTAAATCAATCAGACTTCCTTTCATACTTTTATTGTCTCCTTTAATATCTGTCACATCACCAGTTTTTAAGTTAGTTACGGTAATTCCTACTGAGGTCTCATCAGATTGCGAATCATATTCTTGATATATTTCGTATTTGTATCCACTGTTCTCAAAATATAAGTAATTTAGATCCATTCCCTCATTATCAATTCCTCCACCACGAAGATAATAGGAATACGTGAATTTATCCCATGAAGAATCCGTTTTATCTGGGTATTCCATCTCAATATTACTTGGCTTACCATAGCGGTATATAATATAATCCGCATTCAGTTTTGATATACAAATAGTAGCAATTTTATCTGAATCAGCAAGCTTAAAACTTATTAAAATATCTTCATCTTTGCCACATAAGTCATTATCCAATATTTCATCTTTTATCAATATGCTTTCATCTTTATCTTCTGATTTATCTTGGTCATTGGATGGGTTTGAAGCCGCCGTAGTTGGTTTGATTGATGGTGAAGGATTTATACTTGGTTCTACTGTTGGTTCTATTGTTGGTATAGTTGTAGTATTCCTATTAGCCAGTCTGTTACATCCCGATAACAAAAGAATAAAAATAAATGAAAAAAAAAGTATTTTTGTAATTCTACATTTTAACAAGAACAAAACCTCCCTATAAACAAATATTAATTTATGCAAGCATATATTTGATATAATACATCAATTTACTATAAAATACCATCCATAATTTACTAAATATTATTTAAAGTAAATAAAGTAAATAATATCTTTTCTACTAATTATCTCGTGCGAGATACCTTATATTTTTATAGAAAAAAGTTACTTGAAATCCCTATGAAAATATATGGGTAATAGTTCCAAGTGCCTGAATCTAGAACAAAGGTATATGTAAAACTATGGTTTTATTAACAGATTTGTGTTATAATTAAGAAGCACTTTGTAGGATGGATTCGTTTGTATACAATTAACTCGGTGGGGGACAAGATGAATAAAGAATTTTGGACAGCATTAGATACTTTAGTCAATCTGAACGCGATTCGGAAATCAAGATACTAATTGGATGCACTGAGGAAGAAAAGAAAATAGTATATCATACGCATAACGAATCAAAGTTGATGAAAGGAAATATATTACATCGTGAGTAAAGTAAATAAAATTAATAATACAAGAAAGAGGTAACATATGGAGAAGTTAATCAAAGAAAGAAAAGATATCGATGTTAATTTGACCTGGGACTTAACATCAATATTTAAAACAAATGAGGAATTTATTGCTGCGATGGACGAGATGAATCGTCTGACAGCAAAAATCGAAGAAGAATATAAGGGTAAATTAAGTACAGCAAAGAATATGAATGCTTGTTTGGATCTTTATCGAGAAGTAATACGATTCATGGTTTTAACCAGTTCTTATGCAGACTTAGCTCTCTCGGTTGACTATACTAACAATGAAAACCATGCAAGATCTTTAGAAACAAGCAATAAAATCTCAGAGATTAATAGTCGTCTTAGCTTTGTGAAAAGTGAACTTATCGAAGCTAGTGTGGAGGAATTAGAGATAGCAAGCCGTAGTTCTAAGGAAAATGCTCAATTCTTAGAGGATATCAAAAGAGAAAAGCCATATGCTTTACATCCTGAAGTAGAACGCGTATTATCAGCACTTTCTAATACATTGTCAGCACCATACAATATTTATGAGCAAACTAAACTTGCAGATATGGATTTCCCATCCTTTACTGTGGATAAAAAGACCTATCCACTTGCTTATGCTATGTTTGAAAATGAATATGAGTATGAGGTGAATACCGACGTTAGAAGAGAAGCCTTTAAGGCTTTCTCAAGTAAGCTACGCGAGTATCAGTATACAACTGCAGCAGCATATCAAACACAGGTACAGAAGGAAAAAACATTAGCTTCCTTACGAGGCTTTGACTCTGTGCTTGATAGTCTTCTTTTTTCACAAAAGGTTGATCGCAATTTATATAACAGACAAATTGACCTGATCACAGAAAAACTTGCACCTCACATGAGAAAGTATGCGAAGTTGTTAAAAGAGATTCATAAACTAGACAAAATGACCTTTGCGGATCTTAAAATTGCTGTCGATCCTGAATATGATCCAACCGTTACAATTGAAGAATCTAAGGCTTATATGGAGGGTGCTCTCAGTATCTTAGGAGAAGACTACATATCCATGGTGCAGTCAGCCTATAAGGATCGTTGGATCGATTTCGCTCAAAATAAAGGAAAGTCAACTGGGGGCTTTTGTGCCAGTCCATATGGAAAGAAT
>JAEYWQ010000100.1 GCA_023428885.1 Bacillota bacterium | reverse complement strand
ACCCAAGATATTGTTAGGGGAAGATAGGATATTTTTTATGTTATCTACATTTTCTTGTTCTTTGTGTAGAGATTTACAAATAGCTTTCGTTCTAGCTTCAGGAAAGGTGAGACCATCTTTTTGATAGAGCTTTAGCAGGTGTTGATACTCAGCTGGCTCTTCTAAAAGAAAATCTGCAATCTGGGTTAAGCTAGTGATGTCACCACACTCACTACCGAAGCAGAGGTAATCAATGGCACCTAGCTGTTCTAGCAGGCTAACTGCTCCGAAAGCAAAATATTCAGCACTGGCAGTTGCATAAGAAACCGGTAGCTCGAATACCACGTCAACACCATGGGAAAGTGCCATCTCAGTACGTGCATACTTATGAAGGATAGCAGGAGTACCACGTTGCACATAATTTCCGCTCATAACTACAACAATATAATCTGCGTTGGTGAGTTTTTTTGCTTGCTCTATTTGATATTGATGACCCTTATGGAAGGGATTATATTCTGCAATGATAGCTACTATTTTCATAAATTTCAATCCTCTCGAATAATACACTTATTATAATAGACAATAATAATACTCGCAAGAAAATAAAAAATGTAAGCGTTTACAAAAGTTCTACTTGTATACTTTGTTAGTTAGTATTATAATAGATTTGATGTCGAAAAATATTTAGTTTCGACCTATGTATGGTTTGCATACATTTTAAGAACACTATGTATTGTAACTGTGAAGAGAATGAGCAGTTACGATTTGTTATGTTCACAGCACATTCTTTAATCAATTACATAAGACTGAAAGGAGTTTTATTATGGGATTTATTGATGACATCAAGTCACGCGCAAGAAGTAATATGAAAACGATTGTACTACCAGAGAGTATGGACAGAAGAACTTTTGAGGCAGCAGCACAGACCTTAGCTGAAGGAAATGCTAATCTTGTTATCATTGGAACTGAGGATGAAATTAAGAAGAATTCAGAAGGACTTGACATAAGTAAAGCAACAATCGTTGATCCTAATACTTCAGACAAGCTTCAGTCTTATATAGATAAGTTAGTAGAGCTTAGAAAATCAAAGGGAATGACTCCTGAGATGGCAAAGGAATTATTAGTTACAGATTATATCACTTATGGTGTTATGATGGTGAAGATGGGAGATGCAGATGGTTTAGTATCAGGAGCTTGCCATTCTACTGCAGATACCTTAAGACCTTGCTTACAGATCTTAAAGACCGCACCAAACACAAAATTAGTTTCTGCTTTCTTCATTATGGTAGTTCCTGATTGTGATATGGGTGCTAATGGTACTTTCGTATTCTCAGATGCTGGTCTTAACCAGAATCCGAATGCAGAAGAATTAGCAGCAATTGCTGGTTCCTCCGCTAAGAGTTTTGAGCAGTTAGTAGGAAAAGAAGCAGTAGTAGCTATGCTTTCACATTCAACAAAAGGAAGTGCAAAACACCCAGATGTTGATAAAGTTGTAGAAGCTACAAGAATTGCAAAGGAATTATATCCAGAGTATAAGATTGATGGTGAATATCAGCTTGACGCTGCAATTGTTCCAAGCATTGGTGCTTCCAAAGCACCAGGTAGTGACATTGCTGGTAAAGCAAATGTATTAGTTTTCCCTGATCTTGATGCTGGTAACATTGGTTACAAATTAACTCAGCGTCTTGCTAAGGCAGAAGCATATGGTCCATTAACTCAAGGTATTGCTGCTCCAGTGAATGATTTATCCAGAGGATGTTCCGCTGATGATATCGTTGGTGTTATCGCGATTACTGCAGTACAGGCTGCATCAAAATAAATAAAATACGTAAGTTAGTATAAGGAGATAAAAATGAAAGTTTTAGTAATTAATTGTGGTAGTTCTTCTCTAAAATACCAGTTAATCGATTCTGTAAGTGAGGAAGCATTAGCTGTTGGTATCTGTGAAAGAATCGGTATTGATGGTAAATTAACTCAGAATGTAAATGGAAAGAAGACTATTTTAGAGGATGCTCTACCTAATCATGAAGTAGCGATAAAAAGCGTTATTGCAGCATTAACAAATCCTGAGTACGGTGTAATCAAGTCCTTAGATGAGATTAATGCAGTTGGACACAGAGTTGTTCACGGTGGTGAGAAATTTGCTTCTTCTGTTGTTATTAATGATGAAGTATTACAAGCGATTGAAGATTGCAATGATTTAGCACCTCTCCATAACCCTGCTAACGTAATTGGTATCAATGCTTGTAAGTCCCTTATGCCAAACATCCCTATGGTAGCAGTATTTGATACAGCATTCCATCAGACAATGCCAAAAGAAGCATACCTTTATGGTCTACCATATGAATTCTATGATAATTATAAAGTAAGAAGATATGGGTTCCATGGAACTAGCCATAGCTTTGTAAGCAAACGTGCCATCGAACTAGCAAACTTAGATCCAAACAATTCAAAAGTTATTGTTTGCCATCTTGGTAATGGTGCAAGTGTTACTGCTATTAAGAATGGAAAATCTGTTGATACAAGTATGGGTCTCACACCACTAGAAGGCTTGATTATGGGTACTCGTAGTGGCGATATCGATCCAGCAATCATTGAGTTTATTGCAAAAAAAGAAGGAATCTCCCTTGAAGAGATGATGAACGTATTAAACAAGAAATCTGGTGTTCTTGGTATGTCAGGTGTTTCTTCCGACTTTAGAGATCTTGAAGTGGCATCCAATGAAGGTAATGTTCATGCGCAAGACGCATTTGCAGTATTTGTTTACCGTGTAGCAAAATATGTTGGTTCCTATATTGTAGCTATGAATGGTATTGATGCTATCGTGTTTACTGCTGGACTTGGTGAAAATGATAAGAATGTTAGAACTGCCGTTTGTAAGCATTTAGGATTCTTAGGGGTAACTTTAGATGAAGAGAAGAATAATACTCGCGGTAAGGAATTGATTATTTCAAATCCTGATTCTAGAGTTAAGGTTATGGTAGTACCAACCAACGAAGAACTTGCAATTTGTCGTGAGACTGTAGCACTTGTGTAGTAATATAATCATATTTTTTGCATTGGTTTGTCATGGATAGACACTTTTTTCTTGACAAACCATTTGTGAGTAGTTATAATACTAACAGTGTGAATTTTTGGCGCTTAGATTTTGCGTTTTTTTAGACAGGAGTTTGATATGCAAGTACAATTGTCTGAGGTCATGAACATTCCAGAAGGTATGATTACGAAAAAGCTACCGATTGATTCGAATTCCTTTGAGATCAATGGTAACGAGTATCCGATAAGCCAGAAGGAGGACGTGATCATTCGACTTACCAACCTAGGCAATCGCAAAGTCTTGGTGGAAGCAAAAACGAACTTAGAGTTAGCAGTTCCTTGTGATCGATGTCTTGAGGACGTAAAAGTTCCAATGGAAATTGATACAGCAAAAGAGATCAATTTTGCTCTAACTGAGGAACAGCGTGCCGAGGATTTAGATGAAACAAGTTATGTTACCGGATATGATTTAGACGTAGATAAACTTATCTATGAAGAAGTCTTGATTGGTTTCCCAATGAAGGTTCTGTGTAGCGAAGACTGTGAAGGAATTTGCAAGGTCTGCGGTACAAACCTAAATCAAGGGGAGTGCGGCTGTGACCGTACAGAACTAGACCCAAGAATGTCTGCTATCCGAGATATTTTTAACAATTTTAAGGAGGTGTAATCAATGGGAGCTATATGTCCAAAGAATAAACATTCCAAAGCTAGAAGAGATAGTCGTCGTGCAAACTGGAAGATGACTGCTCCAAACTTAGTGAAATGTAGCAAGTGTGGTGCGCTTATGATGCCTCACCGTGTATGTAAAGCTTGTGGTTCTTACAACAAGAAAGAAATCATCGCTACAGCTGAATAATCTAGTTTGATAGTAAGGATTCTTATTAGCTACTACTAACATATGTTGGTGGTAGCTTTTTTTGCGCGAACGTACACGCGAACTACTTGTGATAGGATGTTGCTAGAAATTTACTATCATCGAGAAGGAACTAAGATATGAAAAGAACCGTGTATGGAACTGTCGCAAAGAGATTGACAATTCCATACACGGTTCTTGTAGGAACAGGTTCTATTATAGTAACAAACTTTGTACATATCGATTGAGTTTTTCAGAATTGTTTAGGAACTCCTCATCTGCTTCAAACCAAGTAAGTTTGTCTTTGTATTCATAGCGAAAGGCTGGAGTTTGATAACAAACTTTTTGCGGAAGAAAGCTACTAGCTTTCTTGATGTAGCAGTTGTTGGCCTTGGCATTTTGGCGATATGCTTTATCCACATATTCACCAACGCTTTTATGAATGGCTGTATCCTCTTGTGGCAGATAATAATAATCCTTGAAATTCTCAAAGAAGAACTTTAACTCTCCTTTCATGACTGGAATTCGTAGAGTCGCCGCTTGATTAGCTGCCTTAAGGGATAGAAGGATAGGCATATGTGGGGAGTTTAGTTCTATAGATTCTTTGATAGGCTTTGGAAGGCTGTGAGCTAAGTCAATTTCAACCACAAGTTCATCATCCTGTAGAGTTGCACAAGTCACCCTACCCTTCCCCTGAAATAAATCCACATAGGACAAAATAGAGGATATGGGTAATAATCCCATAACGTCTTCTGCGTTGTGTAAGAGCAGAGCGTTAAGATACTCTTTGGTATTGCCTGAGCCTAAGATCGGAAGGCCCGACTGTTTTAGAGGATGAAAAGAACTTGTAGCTACCTTTTTTGATTCTAAAGTGTGAAAGGCCAAGTATTTCATATAAACATCAATCAATTCTCCTCCAGAATAGGGATCCTTTCTTTTGATTTCGAGAAAGCGCTCTACTGTTTTTAGTTTTAGGTCAGATACAGGTAACCTCTTTTTATATGGTATGATTTGCTTATATATGTCAAGACTATCGATATGTTTGAAATTATAAGGAAGATTATGAAGGCTAACCTTCTGTAGAAGATAGGGCAGATCAAAGCCAGTTCCATTATAATGAATCAGGAGTCGATAGGATTGAATAAATTCGAAAAAGTGGGAGATCAACTGAGTTTCTTCCTCTATTCCGTCCATAAACCATTGAATGAGTCGGAAAGAATTATCGCGATAATAGGCACAACCAATTAAATAAACATAAGACTCGTTGGCAGAAAAGCCTGTGGTTTCTATATCAAAGAAAAGCATTTCTTCCTTTACATATTTATCTGCTATAGGATAAAATAGTTGATAAGGGATAATTTGTTCGTGAATTTGCATTAGCTGCCTCCTTTCTTGTCTTTACGTTACAATAGCATTTCGTAATCTAGCTAGTTTGTTGCTTCCATTAGAAGGTGAAAAATAGTATTCATTCTAACATTCTAGCAAATCAAGACGGGGCATGCAATATATTTGTTACAATACAGCCTACACAAACACTGATGGCATTTGGTGAGATAGCTATGTTTTCAGGTAAGTAGGTTCTAATACGATTATAATGAAATTTATTAATTTATATGGTACAATAAGGTATATTGCTGGCATATTGGATGGTAGGTTACATCTAGACAATCCTATAGGAATCTTCCAAGTTGCCATTTGGAATAGGAGCTATAAGAAATGGGAAGCGATTTAATTGAAAAAAAGGGTATAGTTAAAAGCTATCTTAGTGGCTTTTTAAGAGGCACTGTTGTAGCAGGCTTAGTTTTTATGCAGTTTACCGCTATCGTGGCCTTATCTATTTGGCTACGGGGTTATAGCTTTTATATCTATACAGTAATTGAAATTCTTAGTATCATGATCATCTTAGGTTTGATCAATGATAGTCGGAGTCCTTCCTACAAGATTGCATGGATTTGTATCATACTGATTTTACCGTTAACAGGACATATCATGTACGTACTCTGGGGAAAATCCGATTCAAAGCGTAAGCTTGAAAAGAAAATATTACAGAAATTGCGACATGGTGCAACTTTTTATGAATATAACGAAGAAACAATGGAGGAATTTACAAATATATATCCTACGAAAGCGCGTATGGTGAAGTTCTTAGAATCTTATTCCTTTCCATTGTACCAGAATAACCAGATTGAATATTATCCTATGGGTGAGGATACCTTTGATGCTATCATTAGAGATATGGAAATGGCTAAGAAGTTCATTATGGTGAATTTCTTTATTATCGGAGAAGGCCTACTTTGGGATCGAATCCATAGTTTACTGTTAAAGAAAATTCAAGAGGGTGTCGAAGTAATGTTTATGTATGATGACTTTGGCGCGATGCTTCGTACTGGTAAGGGATTTAGACGCATGCTAGAGTTAGAAGGCTTTCAAGTGAGGGTGTTCAATCCTATTCATAAGTACACAGATAAACTCTACATGAATTATAGAAGTCATCAAAAGATCATTGTGGTGGATGGTAATATTGGTTATACTGGAGGTATGAATCTTGCAGATGAATACGTCAATATGGTGGACCGATTTGGTATCTGGAAGGACAATGCTGTTCGTGTGGAGGGTGATGCAGTCTGGGGGCTTACCGTTACCTTTCTTCAGATGTGGGAAGTATGCACAGATGGAACAATGATTGATTATAGTCCGTATCGACCTACCAAGGAATTCGAGAAGAATCAGGTATTCTGTCAGGTGTTATCGGATGGACCTGCCAATAATCCATTGAATCCAATTGAGAGTTTTTATAAGCAGATGATTCATTACTCCAAACGTTACCTCTATGTTACAACACCATATCTTATCATTGAACAGGATATGCAGGAAGCATTGATAAATGCAGTTAGAAGCGGGGTAGATGTTCGAATTATTACCCCTAAGATTCCAGATAAAAAGAGCGTTAAGATTGTTACAAATTATAATTATGGTAATTTATTAGAGCATGGAGTTCGTATCTTTGAATATGAACCAGGGTTTATACATGCAAAAACAATTATTAATGAGGATTGTGGTGTAGTTGGAACGATTAATATGGATTATCGTAGCTTTTATCTTCATTATGAGTGTGGTTTGTTTATGTGTGATCCAGAAGTAATTAGCAAGATCAAAAATGATTTAGTTGAAACGATGCAAGTATGCCAGGAGATAACTTATGAGGATTGGAAGAATCGTCCATGGTATGTTAAATTAGTACAACAATGCTTAAATTTATTTGCTACTTTAATGTAGTACAAAGGAGAAAGAATGCATCTAAATGTGTGTAAATATTGTCATAAAATATTCTACAATATGCAAAAACTTACTACTTGCGAAAAGTGTAAGAAGAGAGATGATGAATTGTTTGCGATGATAGAAGCTTACTTAATGAAGTATCCCAATAGCAATGCGATTCAGATCGCCGAGGGATTGAAGATTCAAGCAATTGAAGTGTTATCATTTATTGATGAAGGTCGATTAACGATAACAAAGGGATACTTTGAAAAGAATTAGGAGGATTGGTATAGAATGATTTCTTTTGTGCAAGGTGAGCTGGCAGAAGTTTTTGAAAACTCGGTAGTCATTGATTGTAATGGAATGGGATATGAAGTAAATATTCCTTTAACCGTACATGAGAAACTTCCAAGAATAGGGCAGAGGATTAAGCTATATACCTATTTGCAGGTAAAGGAAGATATGGTTGCTTTATTCGGTTTTGCTGACCGAGAAGATTTATCCGTGTTTAAGTTATTGATCACGGTGAATGGAATTGGACCTAAAGGAGCCCTTGGGATTCTCTCTGCAATATCTACGGATGATTTGCGATTTGCTATTCTTGCTGAAGATGCAAAAGCAATTGCCAAAGCCCCAGGAATAGGAGCAAAAACAGCTAGTAAATTAATTCTAGAGCTGAAGGACAAATTTAAATTAGAGGAAGCTTTTGAAGCAAGCTTTTTACGTAAGTCAGAAGCGGTATCTACTTCAGGAGGATTCGAAGCTGTGAAAGAAGAAGCAATTCAAGCTTTGGTGGCCCTTGGTTATTCGTCTACAGAAGCCTTAAAAGCGGTTCGAGGAGTTGAGCTAACCGAGGGAATGTCATCGGAAGACTTAATTAAGAAAAGCCTAAGAAAACTCTAATGATATATATGAATGATAATAATTAAATAGATAGAAAAACACTCTAATAAATACATGAATGAACATAGATAGGATTGAGCATATGGCTAAGAGAGTAATTAGTACTGAATTAATGGAGGAAGATATTAAGATTGAAGCTAGCTTAAGACCTCAGTTGTTAAAAGACTACATAGGTCAACAAAAAGCGAAAGATAATCTTAAGGTTTATATAGAAGCTGCGAAGCAAAGAAAAGAGTCACTTGACCATGTATTGTTTTTTGGTCCTCCAGGTCTTGGGAAAACAACACTTGCCGGTATCATAGCCAATGAGATGGGTGTCAATATGAAGACAACAGCTGGCCCGGCGATTGAAAAAGCAGGAGATATGGCTGCAATACTGAATAACCTTCAAGAGGGAGATGTTCTCTTTATCGACGAGATTCATCGACTTAATCGTACTGTTGAGGAATTACTATATCCTGCTATGGAAGATTATGTAATTGACATTGTTATAGGCAAGGGAGCCACTGCGAAATCAATACGTTTAGACTTACCTAGGTTCACCTTGGTAGGTGCCACTACAAGGGCAGGAATGTTGACAGCACCTTTACGTGATCGATTCGGGGTTGTGAATCGTTTGGAATTCTACACCACCGAGGAGTTAACTGAAATTATTACAAGATCAGCTGCGGTATTGAATGTAGAAATTGATGAAAAGGGTGCCATTGAGATGGCTAGACGTTCTCGGGGGACACCAAGACTTGCAAATCGCCTATTAAAGCGTGTTCGTGATTTTGCTCAGGTGAAGTATGATGGTAAAATTACAGAAGAGGTTGCTAGTTTTGCTCTTGATATTTTAGAAGTAGACAAGTTAGGATTAGATCATATTGATCGTCAGATTATAACAACCATGATGGAGAAGTTTAACGGTGGGCCGGTTGGAATTGAAGCTGTGGCTACCACTATAGGAGAAGATTCTGGTACCCTTGAAGAGGTGTATGAGCCTTATTTGGTTCAGAATGGTTTGATTATTCGCTCTCCAAGAGGTAGAATGTTAACGGATCTGGCTTACCAGCATATGGGCTTACGATAGGGAGTCAAAACTCAATTAACTATTGTAAATCCTAATAATAATGAGTATAATACATTCATAGAATTAATATTATAGTTTCCCATTTCGTAACATAAGGTCTTTTCACTGTGCGCTAGGGGAAAGAGAAAAATACTAGGGTATTCATGTAAGGTACATCTTCAAAGTTAGAATAAGGTGATATGTCACCTTGGAAAGAGGACGGTATGAATAGGCGAACGGATATTGAAGTTATTATTAATAACAAACGATATACATTGGGAGGCTACGAAAGTGAAGAATATCTACAAAAGGTGGCTACCTATATTAATAATAAATATGCAGAACTAAAAAAGCAGGATTTCTACCGTAACTTAGATTCTGATATGAGGAACGTATTATTACAAATTAATATTGCAGATGATTATTTTAAAATAAAAAAGCAGATGCAATCACTAGAGAGCGATAGCGATGCAAAAAGTGGAGAAATCTTTGATTTAAAGCATGAGATCATTTTGCTGCAAACAAAGTTAGAGACACTGGAGAGAGACCTTGCTTTGGCAAAAGAGGACAACCTTGAAGAACAAAAAAAGGTGATCCGATTAGAAGCAGAATTAAATGAGAGCAGAAAGAAACATTAGTTACTAATCAGCCTTACGGCTTTGCTTTTACATAACCTTGTGGTACTGGAAGGCTGAACTGTAACAAGCATTCACTTATATGCATAAATTAGGCTGTCAATTACTTGACGGCCTTTTATTTGCTAAGAAGAAAGAGGTTAAGATGAATCGTATTGAGATATTAGCACCTGCGGGTTCAGTTGAGAGTATGCGTGCTGCTGTAAATGCAGGTTGTGATGCAGTATATATGGGAGGAGCTAAATTTGGAGCCAGAGCGTTTGCTAACAATCCTGAGGAGGATGATTTATTAAAGGCAATTGATTATGTTCATATTCGTGGAAAGCAACTATACTTAACGGTGAACACATTGCTGAAGAAAGAAGAGCTAGAGGGCGAACTCTATGATTATCTTCACAAGTTTTACCTCAAAGGACTGGATGCCGTGATTGTACAGGATGTGGGAGTGATGCATTTTATTCATAAGCATTTTCCTTTGCTACCGATTCATGCAAGTACCCAGATGTCTCTTACGATGGCAGAGGGAGCGAATGAGTTAAAGGAATACGGGGTAACTCGTGTGGTACCTTCCCGAGAGTTGTCCTTATCTGAGATTACTAGATTTCGAAAGTCTACTGATCTAGAAATTGAGGCTTTTGTTCATGGTGCTTTGTGTTACTGCTATTCTGGTCAGTGTTTTATGAGTAGTATGATAGGTGGCAGAAGCGGAAACCGTGGCCGTTGTGCTCAGCCTTGTCGTATGGAATATCAGTTAGAAGAAGGTAATCAACGGATTTCCAATCCGAAAGAGAGTTATCTCTTAAGTCCGAAGGATATGTGTACCTTACCAATGGTTGCGCAGTTGATTGAAGCAGGAATTAATTCATTTAAGATAGAAGGTCGTATGAAACGGCCAGAATATGTGGCTGGTGTAGTAACTGCTTATAAAAAACAGGCAGATTTATATTATGATTTGGGAGCCATAGGTTACCAAGAGTATCTAAAGACACATCCTTCGATGATGAAAGAAGAGCTTCGCAAATTACAGGATTTGTATAACCGTGGAGGTTTTTCTACTGGATATTATGATATTCATAATGGAAAACAAATGATGTCCATGTATCGTCCCAACCACAATGGAGTTTTGGTGGGACATGTGGTAGCTAAGCAAGGAATTCAAGCAGAAATCTTATTATCAGAGCCTGTAAATGCTCAAGACGTTCTTGAATTTCGCCACAATGGGGAAGTAACTTACGAATTTACAGTAAAAAATTCAGTGAACGAAGGAAGCAAGATTACAACCAATACAAAAAAGGGAAGCCACATAGAGCTTAAGGACGAGGTATATCGTACAAAGAATACTGCCCTTTTAGGCGAGCTTACCTCCAACTATCTTGAGACTACGAAGAAGATTCCTATTCGGGGATATCTGTTCGCAAAACCAGGGGAAGCACTAAAGTTAACCCTTAAAGGACAGATTGTGAAAAACATTGAGGGAACCAATGTTAAGAAAGAAGCCAGCTCTATCTATGTTACAGAATATGGTGACGAGGTAGTACAGGCACTCAAGCAGCCAATGAATGCAGCGAATGTAGAAGATAAGCTAAGGAAAACAAACGATACGCCATTTGAATTTACCGAGATTTCAATTGATCTTGTAGGGGATACTTTCTTTCCAATTGGTAAGTTGAATGAGTTACGAAGAACAGCACTTCTTAGCTTAGAACAAGAGATGGCGAAGGCGTTTGAACGTGAAGAAGTAAGGTTTGAAGCGCAGAGGAGAGTTAAGCCAGCTAAGGATGCAATCAAGAATCAACCAAGGATTGTTGCACTGGTGAGAACCGAGGATCAATTTAAAGCGGTTCTTATGAAAGATGTCGTACATGAAGTGTATATTGACTTGGCTGAAACGAATCCAAAGAAAGCGGTAGAGTATTCACTTAAGCTTCAGGAAAAAAATAAGAAGTGTTTTCTAATGCTGCCACATATCTTAAGGTCCAAAGCATATGATGATTTAGTTTCGTATAAAGAGTATTTAGATGTTGATACTATAGATGGATATGTTTTGAAAAACTTTGAAGAATTGGCACTGGTAAGGAAGGGTTTGAATACTACCAAAGAATTGCGCTTGGATTATAATATGTATGTCATGAATGAAGAAGCAATTGGGTTCTATGAAGAGCAAGGTATTACACATTATACTTCCTCGGTTGAGTTAAATTCTTCGGAATTGAAAGAGTTGCCAATGAATCAATATGATCTTGTGGTATATGGAAACTTACCGCTCATGGTTTCTGCTCAATGCTTATTAAAAAACACGTCATCTTGCCAACTAGAAAGAAAAGGTAAGATAAGCGAGCAGTCTCAACCTTTGATGTTGAAAGATCGTATGCAGATGAAGCTACCTCTGCGGATAAATTGTAAATATTGTTACAATACCATTTATAGTTCACAATGTATGAATTTATTTCAACATTGGGCTGAGATTCTGGCCATGAACGTTGGTGGGATTCGATTGGACTTTACCTTTGAAGACCACAATACCGTGAGTCAGGTATTAACTGAAGTAGAGCAAATTTTTATTTATCATAATGATGTGACGACAGAGAATCAAAGTAATTTTAAAGGGCATTTCAAACGAGGAATCCTATAATGGTAACAGTACAGTTACTAAGAAGCTGCAGGACTGATTAGTAACCTATAATGAGGTGGGTATGACAAGAATAATAATTGAACTTGTTAAATATGTGAGCATCCTATTGATGACACTCTATACTTTTACTGCTTTCCGTGTAGCCCTAATGAAGTCAGGGCGTGCAAGGGATCGAAGAAACAGATTAATGACAGTATATTTTTATCTTATCCATGGTGCCAACTATCTGGCCTTATATATGAGCACGCAAGACACTAAAGTTATCATTTTATATGGAACCCAGTTGGTCATGCTGCTTGGTTTTGGTGCTCTGTATCAGGTTAGTTATCGCAAAATGTCGCAACCGGTATTTCGGAATATGATGATGCTTTTGATGATTGGTTTTTTAATGATTACTCGGCTATCATTTGATTTAGGAGTTCGTCAGTTTTCCATCGCGACCATTGCGCTTGCTAGCTGTCTGATCGTTCCAATGTTAATCGACCGTATGAGAACCTTGCGCAAGTTATCCTGGCTTTATGGTTTTGCCGGATTGCTAATCTTAATTGTGGTTTTGTTATTTGGCCAGGTTCAGAATGGTGCAAAAAACTGGATCTATCTGGGTGGTATCAAATTACAGCCCTCTGAGTTTGTGAAATTGCTATTCATATTTTTCGTTGCTTCTGCACTCAGTAAAAAACATGATTTTAAACGAGTTGCAGCAGTAACCTTCTTAGCTGCCTTACATGTAATCGTACTGGTGTTAGAAAAAGATTTGGGTGGTGCTCTCTTATTCTTTGTAACCTATTTGATTATGCTATATTCAGCAACTGGGCAGAAGCTTTACTTGCTTTCTGGCGGAGTTGTTGGAATCTTGGCAGCCATGTTGTCCTACCAGATCTTCTCCCATGTAAGAGTTCGTGTTATTGCGTTCTTAGACCCTTTTTCTGTGATAGAACACGAAGGGTATCAGG
>JAEYWQ010000090.1 GCA_023428885.1 Bacillota bacterium | reverse complement strand
TCTTTAAGTAGTGCTATGACCTTTTATAATGATAAGGAGATTAGTAAAAACTTAAAGACATATAAAACGGATTTAAAAGATTTAGAGGATCGACTTAAGACGATAGAAGATCGTTATTATAAACAGTTCTCAGCAATGGAAACCGCTATGGCCAGGCTTAATTCACAGACAAACTCACTGTCATCCCTCATGGGTACAGGTAATTAGTAATTTGCAACATAAAAGGAGGAAAGAATATGGCATTAAATGCAGCGGCAGCATATCAGGGGACAAAAATCAATACGGCATCACCTGCCGAGCTTACTCTTATGCTTTATGAAGGAGCCATCAAATTCTGTAACAAGGCAATGTATGCTATGGAGAATAAAGATATTGAAGGTAGAAACACTAATTTCAAAAAAGCACAAAAGATAATCACAGAGCTTAGGGTTACCCTTGACTTTACCTATCCAGTAGCAAAGGAATTTGATCGCGTCTATGAGTATATCTATGGCCGTCTTGTGGAAGCTAATATCAAGCAGGATGCAGCGATAGCAGAAGAAGCTGTTGGATATATTCGTGAAATGCGTGACACCTGGAAAGAGGTCATGAGAAAAAATAAGATCTATGTTCAATAGTTTAGAAAGGTAGATTAAGTATGGAACAAAGAGAAGTAATTAACACCTATCTTCAGATGCTGAACGAAAGCCTACAAAAGAAGTTATCCATCTTGAATCAGATCTATGAGTTAACCAAACAACAAGATCAGTGTTTTCAAGAAGATAATGAAGTGATTGAGATTATGGAGCGGTGTGTCAATGAGAAAGAACCATTACTCAATCAATTAGCAAAATTAGATGAAGGCTTTGACTTGGTTTACTCGAAAATTAAAAGGTTTGTACTAGAGGATTCGAAGGAATATCAAACTGAAGTTTTGAGACTTCAAAATAGTATCTCTGATATTACTTCTCTAAGTGTAAAAATCCAGACTTTAGAGCAGGGGAATAAAAGGAAATTTGAGCTATTCTTAGCAAGTAAGAAGCAAGAAATTAAACAGTTTAAAGTGAGTAATCGTACTGCCTCTAACTATTATAAAAACATGACAGGAAAGCCACAAGGTGAAGCTTACTTTATCGACAAAAAAAAATAAAAAATTTTCAAATTACTATAAAGTTATTTCGATTTAAGTCGATATATTAGTCAAGTAAAGAAAATTTACTTATAAAACAATACCAAACCTACCAAAGTAATAAAAACAAAAGAAACAACAAAAAAATTATTATCAAGTAGCATGGATGCTACTGAAAATTCAAGGAGGAATTTATTATGATAGTACAACATAACATGACAGCAGCTAACACAAACAGACAGTTAGGTATCACTACAGGTAGTCTTGCAAAAGCATCTGAAAAGCTTTCTTCTGGTTACAGAATTAACCGTGCAGGCGATGATGCAGCTGGTCTTTCTATTTCTGAAAAAATGCGTGGACAGATTCGTGGTCTTGAGCAAGCTTCTACAAACGCTCAGGATGGTATTTCATTAATCCAGACTGCAGAAGGTGCTTTAAACGAAGTACAGAGCGTTTTACAGAGAATGAGAGAATTAACAGTTCAGGCTTCAAATGATACAAATGTTACTGCTGACCGTGAAGCTATCGCAAAAGAAGTTTCAGCATTAACTTCTGAAATCGATCGTATTGCTAGCCAAACAGAATTCAATACTATGAAACTTTTAAGTGGTGGTTTCGAAAACAAACAGTTACAAGTAGGTGCTAACACTAATCAGATGATTACATTTAGTATTGATGAAATGACAGCAGATGCTTTAACTGTAACTGATATTGCTACAACTATCTCCGGAGCTTCTACAGCTGATGCTGTTACTGCTTTAATTACAACTGTTAATGCTGCAATCACAACTGTATCTACACAGAGATCTGCACTTGGTGCTCTTCAGAACAGATTAGAGCATACAATTGCTAACGCAGATAACACTGCTGAAAACTTACAAGCAGCTGAGTCTCGTATTCGTGACGTTAACATGGCTGAAGAGATGGTTAAATTCTCCAAGGATAACATTTTACAACAGGCTGCTCAGGCTATGTTATCTCAAGCAAATCAGTCAACTCAGGGTGTATTATCCTTATTACAGTAATAATTTTAGACTTAATGGGACCGACCTTATGGTCGGTCCTTTTTCAATAGTAGTGATTGGTTTGTAGAAATTGCTCAAAAAATAATTTACTCCATACAATTATTGCGATAAAATGAAAGATGTAAACAGTATGCAATATGGAAACAATATGAAAATGGCATATACAATTGTTGTCAGGAGGGGAATATTAGAAATATGAAAGAAAAAATCAAAGTAATAATTTCTGAGATAAATGGTGTCACTGATATGTTATATCAGCAAAGACAATCAGAAGCATTTCAAAAATTTTCAACATTTTTAAGTGAACTAACTACGATTTCAGAACAATTTTTTTCACTAAAGAACCAAGGAAGTCTTGAGTTTGATGAAAAAAATTACTTGAGAATTTTGACTGAAGCAATGAATGCTCTGGAAACAAGGGATGATGTATTGCTAGCAGATATATTAAATTACGATCTAATTGAACTATTAGAGGAGATTAATACACAGTTATAAGGTGGTGCCTGATGGATAACTATTATGCAAAGAATATGGAAAGTATAAAGCTTGTAAGACCTCAGCTTTATCAGCAAATACAAGGACATGAAGAGATACAAGAACAAGAGGATTCTAAAGAATTACAGATAAATTCTAACTATAGTAGAGATGAGAATAAATATCTTACAATTTATAGAAATGATAATGAATATCGTATGAATTCAAATTATCGTCCTTTAGAAGAAGCCAAGCGTTGGAGTGAAAAATGTGAATTACACAATGTCAATGTAATTATTCATATGTTTGGTTTGGGTAATGGTTATTGCGTTCGCGAACTTATGAAAAAGTTGCGAAATGGTGATCATATTATAGTTGTTGAACCTAGTTATAAGTTATTTTTACATGTATTATGTGAATATGATATTACCGATATCCTATCAGATGTTAGAGTGAGTTTAACCATTACTGAGCTAAGTAAATCAATGTTGAATGTTTTACTTTCACAATATGTGCATTGGATGAATATAAAATCGCAGATTATATGTATTCATCCGCAATATGACAAATGTTTTAACGAAGAGTGCAGAACATATTTAGAACAATTAAACGAAAACAAATATCGTACACTGGTAAATCGAAACACGGAAACTTATTTTGGTAGAGATTTAGTTAAGAATACGATTTTAAATTATAAATATATCCCAAATTCCAATTACCTGCTGGAAATTCGAGGGAAAATACCAACAAATATACCTGCTATCATAGTGGCAGCGGGGCCATCCCTTGACCTTAATATTGAAGAGTTGAAACGTGCAAAAGGAAAAGCTGTCATATTTGCAACGGATACAGCTCTCCGGTATTTGCATAAACACGGTATTAAAGCTGATTTTGCAGTAACAATAGATCCACAAAAACCACCATCCTATTTTGATCATACTGACTTTGAACAAATTCCTTTATTTTGCGGTAGTGAGGCAAACCGTGATGCTATATGCAAGCACAATGGACGTAAAATCTGGTTTGCTTGTCATGATTTTTATAATAATTTTTATCAAAGGAATGGGAAAAAAATATCGATTTATAATCCTGGAGGGTCAGTAGCAACTGCAGCCTTCTCTATTTGTAGAACTCTTGGATTCGAAACAATTATCTTAATAGGTCAAGATTTGGCCTATAAAGGAGAAATTACGCATGCAGAAGGAGATATTTGTAGGGTTCAAAATGAAGAAGATGGCATTTGCTACGTTGAGGGTATAGATGGGAATCCAGTTAAAAGCAGACACGATTGGTACATTTATCTAAAGTGGTTTGAAAATTCAATCTTAGAAACGAAGGGTATGGGGAAGGTAATAGATGCAACTGAGGGTGGAGCTATGATTCATGGTTCTACAGTCATGACTTTAAAAGAAGCAATTGACCTGCATTGTAAGGAAGCAATTGATGTTGCAAATATTATAGAAGCGATTCCTGTTACATTTCAAGCTTCTGGTTTACAACAAGCATATCAATATCTAGAATGTGCCTATGAAGATATATTAGCAATACCTCAAAAAGCTGAATATGTTATAAATTTATGTAATAAGGGCTTAAACGAACTGAAAAAGGCAAATCGACCAGGTAAGTTGGCTGATATAGGAAAGCAAATTGTAGAAAAGAATAAAGAAATAGCACAAAAACCTGTTTACTCATTGATTGATAATATAGTAAAGCATGATTCTTTAGATGAACTTCAAGATATGTGCGTGATAGGTGAAGATGAGAATAAAAGATTTATAAAAACATACGAATCAACTAAAAAAGTATTTGACTCGATTGTTAAAGCTTCGAAGGAAATTGAAGTACTTCTTAAGGAAGCAGTGGATGAATTCAAAATATACGTTAAGGAGTGAAAAGCATGTTAGATAATAAAACGATTTTAATCACTGGTGGTACAGGCTCTTTTGGAAAAAAGTTTTTGGAGATGATATTTGCTAACTATCAACCTAAAAAAGTAATCATCTATTCCAGAGATGAATTTAAACAAGCAAACATGAAAGCGGAATATCAGGACAAAGTAGATATGTCACGTGTACGTTTTTTTATTGGCGATGTAAGAGATAAAGAACGCTTATATCGTGCTTTTCATGGAGTGGACTATGTTATTCATGCTGCAGCAATGAAACAAGTGCCGACTTGTGAGTATAATCCCTTTGAGGCAATTAAAACCAATATTCATGGTGCTCAGAACGTAATTGATGCAGCACTTGATTGTGGGGTGAAAAAAGTAGTAGCCTTATCTACAGATAAAGCAGTGAATCCAATTAATTTATATGGTGGAACTAAGTTAGTTTCTGATAAATTATTTATTGCCGCCAACGCTTATAAGGGTGAGAGTGGTACAATCTTCTCGGTTGTTCGATATGGTAATGTTGCAGGTAGTAGAGGATCAATTATTCCAATCTTTGATCGTTTAATTAATAATGGGGAAACTCAGCTTCCAATCACAGATGTAAGAATGACAAGATTCTGGATTACTTTAGAACAAGGTGTAGAGCTGGTGTTTAAAGCACTTAGTGAATCTAAAGGCGGAGAAACCTATATTTCTAAGATACCATCTTTCAAAATAACAGAATTAGCAGACGCGATGTTGCCAGGTGCTAAGATCAAAGAAATCGGAATTCGTGAGGGAGAAAAGCTTCATGAGGTTATGATTACGAAGGATGACTCAAGATCTACTTATGAATATGAAAAGCACTATATCATCTACCCAAACTTTGAATGGTGGGATGTGAAGCGCTACTTTACAGAAGGTGGAAAACTAGTTTCAGAAGGATTTGAATATAATTCAGAAACGAATTCTGAATGGCTGAATGTGGAGGAATTACAGAAAGAATTAAGGAATCTATAAAAGTAAAAAGCTGGAATTGTTGGTAAATAAGTATTAATCGTAACAATTATCTGCAAGATACTAGGTAACGCCAGGTAATTTGGAAAAATTAATGATTATAAGGTTGACAATTCCAGCTTAATAAGTTAGCATATAAGTGTATATGAACAACTTTCATACGATAATAGCAAAACTAGCGAAAGCTAGTGACGCAAAGCTATAGGGTCTTTCAAATGACAGCCAGCTGCCGAAAGGAAAGTTTTTTTATGTTTATCGACTTTTAACTCTATGTGAGCAAATAAGCCTGGGAACTCTACATAAAAACTATTATCAAAAGTAACTATTAATTCAAAAAATGCTAAAGTTAATCCAAAGGCGAGCCGATATAATTCATGAAATACATGTAGGTTTGGTATTGCTGGTATTAGGAGGGTGGTAGCTCCTAATATATATGGTATTGTTTTATGCATGGAATTAGATTAAGTCTAGTTCAATTGTTTTAAAGCATTGTCAAGGATTGACATGGCGCATACACAAGGAGGTATAAATATGAAGAAATTTAGACAGCTTGCTGCTCTATTCCTAGCATTTGCTATGGTTATTGGAGCATTCTCAACACCTAAGGTAGTAAAAGCAGAAGAAGACTTAACAGATACAACACTTGCTGCATCTGCAGTTAAAATCAGTTATGTAGAGGAACGTCTTGAAGTAACTAAGGCTAAAGGCGAAACTATTTATTACGCATTAAAATACAATGATAAATCTCATACTAAAACAGTTTGGGATGAGGCTTTTGAAGACTCAGATACTAAGGCATTGATCGATTTTTCTAACACTTCTGCAGCAAAGGATGTTAAGTTCTTCTTAACAAACGATACTGAAAAGAAGCCTATCGAAATCACTGTAAAAGCTCAGGAAACAACCTTAGCAGTTGCTTTCTCTGGTACAGCTGAAACAACAGATAAATCTAAGATCAAAGTAGAAAATGACTGGACCAATTTAAATAAGAAACTCTCTGCATTTTCTACATCTGCAGCAGAACCTTGGGCTAATGGTTATTTAAATGTAACATTAGGTAAAGGTAAAGAAGCTAAGGCTTTGACTCCAGAGGAAGTAACAAAACTTGAGTTTAAAAAAGGTGCTACAGGTAAATGGCAGTCTATTACAGCATTAGATCTAAGAAAGTTTACTGCACAAGGTGCACAGTTATACTTTAGAATTGCTGCAACAGATACTCCACAAGTAATATCTGGTGCTGCAATCACAGGCCGTTCAAGCAAAGAAGTTAAGGTTACTTTCACTAAGCAGGCAAATGCTCCTAAGGTAACAATTGATGGTACAACAAAGGAAATTAAATTAGCTAAGACACAGGAATATCGTGTTGGTGTTAATGGATCTTACTCTAGTTGGGTAAAAGTCGCTGATAATCATATGTCAGCTGACGGTAAAAAAGTAAACAAAGTATATTTAAAAGATCTATTAACTGTTACATCTGGTTCTGCTTGGGGCTATAGTGAAAGTAAAGCAAATCAGAGTATTCAGGTTAGAACAGCAGCTAGTGAGAAGGCAGTTGCTTCTAAGATTACAACAGTAAAATTAAACGCAGTGGCTACTCCTTCTGTTGGTACTGGAACATCAATTACATTTACTCTTGAAAAGGGTACAACTTATGACAAGGGTATTAAAGTAGTAAATAGTACAGGAGCAGCAATTCAGGTAGCTGTAGTAAGTGGATCTTCTTACGATGTTAATGCTAAGACTGTTAAGTGGACAACTGTTAAAGCAGGTGAAAAAGGTGCAATTATCTCTGGTAAGGAATTAGAAAAAGGTGATACTATCCTTACTCGTACCGTAGCTGTTAAAGATGATGCTAAGACAGCTGCAAATGAGTTTAAGGTATCCTCTGGTGTAGCTGAATATAAGTACAAAGATAAGCATCCATTATCTACTCAAACACTTGCTGTTAGCGTTGCTGCTAGTCAACCATTAGCAGCTTCAGCATCTGCAATTACTGCAGTA
>JAEYWQ010000009.1 GCA_023428885.1 Bacillota bacterium | reverse complement strand
TGAATTTAAGAAGAAAAAGCAAAAAGAGATTAAAAAAAAATCTTTAATTAAAGATCAAGTTGCAAAAGTTCAGTTGAGCCATTCACTTAGCAAAGAGAAATCAAATATTTCTCCCTTTACTGCCCTGTCAAGCCAAGATAAAGTTGTATATGGTACAGAGAGTATTATAACTTCCTATTATGATTTGTTAGAACTTGCTGCGAATGAAAAATCTAAAAAAAATAGTAATATATATATCACATATAATAATTCAATAGACCCGGAGTACTTATCTCTTTTTAATAATAAAAGATGGATCGAAACCTTGCACAGGGTTATTAACAATGGATGGAATGTGCATGTCTTAATACGTTTGAACTCTAGTACCATAAGAACAGTAAGATTTCTAAATTGTATTGTCTCATTGATTCAAACAGGCAAATTTTTTCCTTATTATATTAAAAACTATGATAGCCTGACAATCGGTGAAGAACTGATAGTTGTTCCTGACATTGGTGTACTCTCCTGTTTATCTGCTAATATATATTCCTATATTAATAGTGGTCTTTATTTAATGAATAAAGCAGCAATTAGAATCTACCAGGAGCACTTACAAATTTTCTTTAGGAAGTATGCTCTACCTTTAGTAAATATCTTCACTAATCGATCAGATTTTGGTTATTACTTAGCAAAAGTCGAAGATGATATAGGTAATCGCTTTTTATATAAATATTGCTTTAGTGTAATCACTCTCCCAACACATTTATATGAGAAGCTCTTAGAACAAAAAAAATATTCTGATGATTCTAAGAGTTTGTCCTTAGAATTTTATCACAAACGTCTACAAGCATTTTTATCAAATATCGATAATTATGAATATTTCGATATCTATATGGCATCATCCATCAAAAATTTAATAAAAAAACATCAGTTTTATCTATATAGCTATGCAGGAATTGAGTCCATATCTATGGATACCGAAGATATTATTGAATACCTGGTGAATATTATTAAACTCCTTCAAGAACATAGGAACTATAATATTGCATTTCTCCCAGATGACCAGGATACTACAGATAACATAGAAAGTTTTTGCTGCCTGGTAAAAGATAGGTCTACAATATTAATTGAATCCAGTAATGAATATACTATTACACAGGAAACCCATATTTCGATTACGGAACCTACGCTGGTTAAAGATATCTTTGATTATTGTAAAGGACTCTGGGAACACATCTCTCCTACTTATAAAGAGAAACCCAAGGTTATTTCCTGGCTACAAGATCAGATAAGCATACTTAAACAGTTAATATAAGAGATTGCTTATCAGAAGGAGTAATAGGAAATTCAAAGGTATTTTTATCAATGAAAAACACTGCGCTAACCATCTTGGTTTACGCAGTGTTTTTGTGATGTGATATCAAAGATGCATGCGATTAGAGTGGGCAGCCCTAAATCATGCTAACATGATTGCTTACTCGCTAAGATTAAATACTGTTATACTCTGTTTTAGTTCCATTGACATATTTCTTAGCTGGGAAACTTTATCCGCAATCATTCCTATGGTATCATTTAGCTCTGAAGTTGAAGCAGTTGTTTCTTCTGAGCTGGCGGCATGTTCTTCACTTATGCTTGACAAGGACTTTATCATTTCTAGCAGAGAATCTCTTTGATTATCTAAAATTACTATCTTTTCATAAATACTCTCTATACTATTCCCTGATTCGTCCACTCCGGTTCTTACTACTTCGAATTGCCTTCTGGTATCTAACAGCTTGCTTTTTTGGTCTTGTATTATCTCTTTCACGTTTCCAACCACATCAAGAGACCTTCCTGATTCCTCCAATAATTTATCAAGTATGACCTTTATTTCCTGTGCTGATTGATTTGACTGGTCGGCCAACTCTTTTATTTCGCCTGCCACAACACCAAATCCTTTACCATTTTCCCCTGCCCTTGCAGCTTCGATGGATGCATTCAAACTGAGTAGGTTGGTTTTTTTCGCTATATCGGAGATAACATCAAGAGCTTCCCTGATACCTTCAGCTGCCAGATTGGTTGCCTCGGTTTGAAGTGCGATTTTATCGATTGCTAACATTGTGTTACTAGCCGAATGATCCAGCTTATCAGCAATTACATCCGCCTGCTCACTAGCTTTACTAATATCCTCAGATCTTGACTTTAATACATTTACTGCTTTGGTTATATTTTTGATCTCTTCTCCAATTTCAATCATGCTATAATTAGCATTCTGCGTATCCTCTGCCTGAGCTGTTACCCCTCTTGATATATCCTCCATTGCTTGTGATACATCATGAACCGCTAATCTAGTCTTTTTTGTACTCATGTCTAGTTCATCTGCTAATGTGCTCAAAACTATAATACTATGCTTAATTTTCCCTAATAAATTTTTGATTTCATTTCTTAATTTTAACATGGATAAACCAAACAGACCAATCTCATCACTTCGCTTCAGAAGTTTATGATTGATCTCAATGGACAAGTCTCCATCTGCAAAAATTTGTAATGCCTCTGATGCCTGATGTATAAAGCTAGATATCCTTCGCAAGATGAAGAATAATACCATACTAGAAATTACTGTAACAATAATTGCAAATACCAGTAAGTCTTGGGTAGTTTTCGTTACTTTACTTTCTATAATATCGCTGTCCTGTGCTATACCAATAGCTCCCAATATCTCGTTACCATTGAGAATTGGTATGTAATAAACATAATGATTATGACCTTCCATTAAGAGATTTTCACTGAAGTATTCACCACCAAGGTCGATTACTTGTTGTTTCACCTCATCCTCTAATTTGCCTCCGATTTTTCTATATCCAGAGTCATCTTTGAAGGAAGTTGCAATTCTCTCATCTCCCCAGTAGATACTGATATCGATTTTTGTTTCATCATGAATTGTATCTAAGATGGTGATAGCATTCATTTCTTTTTTCGTAGCTGAACTTACCGCATCGACTGAAACTTCCTTCGTAGCTGAACTTACCACATCAGCTGAAACTTCATTCCCATTACGGTTCTCCCTTTCTACGTCATCTTTTATTTGGTTAAAATCTCCTCCATACAGTGTATAAAATGTAGTTTTAAGCGTATAAGCTGTATTCTTGAGGGATTCTTTCTCTTTTTCTTTCATATTTTGCTTTAAGTTAATTGCTGAAAATGTTATTAACATCGTCCCCAATAATAACAAAATACCAACTGCCACAGAAGTAAGTCTCATCGCTATCCCTATACTTTTCTTATTTCTCACATTGATATCCTTATCTTTACTAGGCTTCTTCATCCTTTGAATCATATTTCCTCCATATTTTTGATATCTCTTTATCACTACTATTTTTTGCAGCCCATCACCTTTATGTGATACACTTTCCAAGCCATAGAAATTGTATAACAATAGTATACTTATTTCAATAAGAAATGCTCAATTTTTTTATTTGACTGTACCTTTACTTGCTGATATTCCTTTATCAGAACATCATGTGCTTTGCACACTCTGGCAATCTAAATTTAATATAAGTACACTTTGTTCCCGCGCCGACCGGGTGTCGCGATTTTAGCAACATTTTACCTTACCCGGTCGTGTGCATCTCGGCACGAAGTGCCTTAAAATCATAGTATATTGCGATGCAATTTCCTCGTATGATTGAAAAATATTGCGTAGCAGGTAAAGACTACTACGCAATAAAGTCTAAGTTATTGGGGTCACATCATTTTACAGTAAATCTCACTATTGATAATTGTTTTACTCCTGTTCTCTTAACACTCTCTTTAAGAATTCCTTCGTACGATCCTGGGTTGGATTGTTAAAGATTAACTCTGGACTTCCCTCTTCAGCAATGACACCCTTATCCATGAAAACAACCCGATTGGATACTTCCTTAGCAAAGCCCATCTCATGTGTAACTACTAGCATCGTTAATCCGCTTTTCGCTAGGTCCTTCATAACAGCAAGTACCTCTCCCACCATCTCGGGATCGAGAGCCGAGGTCGGCTCATCAAACAAGAGAACTTCCGGTTCCATGGATAATGCTCTGGCAATGGCTACTCTCTGCTTTTGACCACCTGATAACTGCTTTGGTTTTGCATTGATATATTGATCCATTCCAACGATTGTAAGATACTTCATCGCAATCTTTTCTGCTTCTTCCTTAGACCTTTTTAAGATCTTTATCTGTCCAACCGTACAATTACTTAAGACATTATGATTATTAAATAAGTTAAACTGTTGAAATACCATTCCAAGCTTGGTTCGATATTGATATATATCATGCTTATCATCCAAGATATTCTCACCGTTATAGATGATTTCCCCATCACTTGGTTTTTCAAGTAGATTAATACAACGTAGTAAGGTGGACTTACCTGATCCAGATGCTCCGATAATGCATACAACCTCGCCCTTATTTACTGAAAAGTCAATATCCTTCAATATCAAATTAGTTCCGAAGGATTTTCTTAAATGTCTAATTTCTATTACTTTTTCCATTTGATTTATCCTCCTAGCTAATGATTCTTATGTTTAATAGCATCTTCTGGTGTTTCTAGTTGCATCTGATTCCCTGGTATTACATTAAAATTTTCTGGTCCATCCAGTCTGCGTTCAAAGTAACGCAGAAGACGAGTGATTGACAAGGTCATAACTAGGTAGATAATACAGGTTATGGCAAACGGTTCAAAATAGCTAAAGGTATTGCTAACCACAGACTTTGTCTGGAAATATAGCTCTGACACTGTAATTACATTAAGAACCGAGGTATCTTTAATATTAATTATAAACTCGTTACCAAGTGCTGGAAGAATATTACGCATTACCTGTGGTAAAACCACGTTGGTCATAGTTTGAATATGATTCATACCAATAGCATGGGCTGCTTCAAACTGACCCTTATCGATCGAGATAATACCACCTCTTACAATTTCTGCTGTATAAGCACCTGTATTAATGGAAACAATAAAAATCGCAGCAAATATGGGATTCATGTCAATGTCTAATAATGCAGCTGAACCATAGTAAATAACCATAGCCTGTACAATCATTGGTGTTCCACGAAAGAACTCAACATAAATCGATAATAGTGCATTCACTATTTTTAAAAGGATCCTCTTAGCACCACGGTCCGGCAATGGAATCGTACGTACCGTTCCAATGAACAAACCTATGGCTGCACCTATAATTGTGCCCAACATAGAGATTAAGAGAGTCATACCGGCTCCTCTTAATAACATTGGGCTATATTTTACAATAACCTCTTTAAGTACTTCTAACGACATTGATACACCAAACCTTTCTTAGTATACACATGAGTTTACTTCCTAACTCACCTTTTGTTATGTTCAAATGAGTTAACTAGGTACTTTCGCACCTGAGCGGCTTTCAAAGGAATAAATTCCTTACGCAACACATTCTTCTTCACGAAGTGGAATTTTGGCACGTAGTGCCTTTTTCTTGCATAGGAAATATTGAGGAATTTCCTATGCAAGAATAAAGACTGTCCAATGAAGTGAACATCAATTGGACAGTCTCTAAATTATCACCATTTATTCTGCTGCTGCAGGTTGATTTGCAATAGCAGAATCCATAATACTTACTCGATCCTCTTCGGAAACTCCCGCTAAAATCTCATTAATTTTAGAAGTCAGTTTACTGCCTTTTTTTACTCCGACTGCAATAGCGGTATCCTCATCTGAGGTCTCAAAACCATCGGTAAACTCAATCATAGAAAAATTCTCATTTGCTGCTGAAGCACTTACTCCCTCTGGACGCTCCGATACATAACCATCAATTTTACCAGTCAGAAGAGACGCTCTCATAGCTGAAAAATCATCCATTGCTGTCTCTAACTGCACACCTTCAATTTGCTCAATTACAGTATAATGGAAAGTTCCCAACTGTGCTGTAATCTTCGCACCGCTAAAGTCCTGGATGGAAGCGGCATTATCATAAGCGCTACCTTTCTTAACAACCATGACAAGATCTGATTTATAATAATTATCAGTGAAGTCGATGGATTTCTTACGATCTGCTGTTGGTGACATACCAGCAATAATTGCATCAATCTTGCCAGAAGTTAGTGCAGGTAATAAACCGGTCCATTCTGTCTTAACAATTACTAACTCCTTGCCAAGGCCTTCTGCAATCTTCTTAGCAATCTCCACATCATAGCCACCAGCGTACTCTGAAGTTCCTTGAATTGGCACAGCTCCATTAGAATCATCCAACTGTGTCCAGTTAAAAGGCGCATATGCACATTCCATACCTACCTTAAATATGTTATCTTCCTTCTTTCCACAGCCAGCTAAAGCTGCTGTCATAGCTAAAGTAAGAGCAAGAAGCGCTGCTAATCGTTTCTTCATAAAATAATCCTCCCATTTTTAATTGTACTGACTTTAGGCTTCGTCTAGTACATATTTTTGAATACAAAAAAACCTGAGGTATCCTCAGGTTAACGCCATTGTTCCTAAGTCCCCACACAATCCCTATTGAGATAGCACAACCTGACAAACTGGGTTGCTCGTCAGGACAGTCCTGCAATTGTTCACTGCAGGCCCAGCAAATAATACTGAGTATATTATTCACTTCGGCGACATTTCCTTCTCTGTGTTATCATAGCGTCTCAAGCTCCTCCACAAACTGTTAAATATCGCGCCTCTACCCCACAAGATAGTGAGGTCTTATAAATTTATGTTACTATATTACCTCATAGCTTATATTCTGTCAATTCAAAATGTTCAGTTCTTTTTATATCTTAAGCCCTTCAAAAAGGTAACTAAGACAAAATCAAGGCTATCCTCTTGTAAGTAGTTCATTCTAAAACCACCGTCCATCTGTATAGATGCAAAACCATGTAGAATACTCCTTAAACCTCTAACTGCATGGATGCTGTCTTCATCCGATAGATGATAAACTCCAAATAGTTTAATTAACACCTGTACCAGTTGATTACTTAATACATCAAATTGTGACTCGTAAGGATCAGGGACCTTTGATATAGCGCTATATAGACCGGGATTTTTATTTACAAAGCCAATATATGCTTTTGAAGCTGAAACAATTGCATCATCCCCTATATAGCCAATAACTGAATGTATTATAGTATCATATAGCATCTTTAGCCCATGATAAGCTATTTGTTGTTTTAAGTCTGATAACCCTTCAATATGATTGTAAAGAGAAGGGGTTTTTATTCCTAATCTCTCTGAAATACTTGATAATACAAGTTGTTCATACCCTTCTTCATTACATATATCAACAGCAACCTCGAGTATTTTTGCTAAATTGATTTGAGTTCTATGTGTCATAATTCCTCCTAGCATACTATTTCTTAGCATTACTAATAACTTTTTCAAGCTCTATGGTTGGCTGATATAGTAAATTACCATGACCAGGTGCAATTACTTCTGGCCCAACTTTAAGTATCTTTTCAGCACTATTAATTGCCATTTCTTTAGACCACGTTGCCATAGCGGGAAACGGAAAAGTCCAATTAATCATACCAGCAATGGCGAGTCCCCCTTTCGTCTGCAATGCATCACCTACGATTAAAAATTTATCCCTCTCGCTCCAATATGAGGTCATTCCAGGTGTATGTCCAGGTGTGGATATTGCCGTCAAGGAACCGATTTGCTCTCCATCGTGAATTGTATTATCCCATATATGCAATTTTTCTTTTGGATAACCGCCCTTTAAAGGAAGTTTCGGTTCATTGGAATCTAGTGTAAAATCGCCTTCCATGAAACGGCTCTCTCTTTCAGGAACAATTATCTTAGCATCTGGTAAAGCGTCTTTTAACTTTGATAAACCACCAATATGGTCATTATGACAATGTGTAATCAAAATCCTTGTTATGGGTTTATTTAAGCTTTCTGAAAATCTTAGAATCTTAGGCACCATCATAGATATTCCAGCGTCGATGAGTGTTAGTCCTTTTTCCTCTTCAACGATATAAGCATTGACAGGAAATAAATTCTGCATCATGGTAAGTTGATATAGTGATTTGTAATTTAGAGTTCTCATACATATACTCCTTTCCCTTCTTGTTCTAAAACTAATTATATTAGTATAATAACTAATGGCATTAGTTTTGTCAATTATTTTTTCCTAAAACATGAAAAAAAGCGGGTGTTTCCACCCGCCTGTTATATCATCTTTAGTTTTATGCCATTCCATGCTCTTCAATCCACTGGTAAATTGACTTTTTCCCTTTGACTATTTTGCGGCTTCGAACTACAAACAAGGTATAGGTTAAAACAGAGAATACCACTGCAATTCCTATCAATACTAAAAGCTCTGTTCTAATCGATTCTCCAGCTGAAATTGCACTTCTAAAAGCGTTGACTGCATAAGTAAATGGCATAAATTTATTCAAGCTTTTTACCATTTTTCCTGACAATTCAATTGGGTAGGTTCCAGCACAACTTGAAAGCTGAAGCAACATGAAAATTACCATGAGAAATGCACCAACCTTACCTAAGAATGCATTAAAGAAATACAAGATAGACATAAATGCAAGAGAAGATACAACTCCAACTACTAAGGTCAGCCCAAGCTTTTCTGCTTCAAATCCTAAGAAAAGATGTAAGAATCCATACATTGCAACCGACATTCCAATTGCTAATGGATATAGTACGCTGGCTTTACTTGCCCACCATGAAAAACAACCTTTAAATTCCCCTTCATAAGTAACAAGTGGATACATAAGGCAAAAGGCAATACATCCAACCCACAATCCTACACACATCATATAAGCCGCCATGGCATGACCATTGTTTGTTACCGTCGTAATTTGTGTTTCTTCTACCTTCACAGGTTCTGCAAACATATCCAGGGTTGCAGCAGAAGCATCACTTTCATGAATTTCATCTGCACCAGCCTTTAGAGCATCTGATAAGTCTGACGTACCATCCATCAAATCATTCAGACCATCACCTAGGGTTGCTGATCCATCAGCTAATGAGCCTGCACCTTCCGCAATCTGTGAAGCTCCATCGCTCAGTTGATTTGCCCCGCTGCTTAAACCAGTCTTATAACTTGTTAGGCTAGTAAGACCTGCTGCCAAGCTATCTACCCCTGCAGTATAAGTTGAGATTCCCTTAACTAGACCTGTTTCATCCGCCATGCCATGTTCCAGGGTAGACAGACCACGATCTAAACTGGTCATGCCTTCTAGCAATCCAGACTGACCATCTTTTTCTTTCGTCATCTCAAGAGCTGTTTGTACGGATTGGAGTCCTCCAAGCAAACTAGATAATGCTTCCCCTGATGGTACCAAGACTTGATCGGAAGCTGAGGCTAATTTCGTAACAGAATTTTTGAGTGTATCGACTTGATCCGTTAGATTACTCTTTGATAAGGCAGATAAGATATTTCCTGAGGCATTTAAGTTCCCAGCCACATTTTCTGCTGTTTTTCCTGACGGATCATACAAAGCTGTCATCGCTTTTTCTACGTAAGCAGATTGTTCTTGTGTTAAACTTCCTGACATTTGCAGTACATATAGAGCCTGATATGCCTCCGTAACTTTGGAAGATGAGTTTTGTAAATAACTACCTACACTAGTTAATGATGTACCAAGTGCTGATACGTCAATACCAGTATTCTCTTTTCCATCACCGTTTACCGCTGTATTCAAAGTCTGAATTCCATTATTTAAGGTTGACAATGCTGCAGTTGCAGTTTCGATACTCTTCACTTTTTCACCCGTTAAGGAAGCATCCAAGGATTCTTGTAATTTGCCTAACCCTAATAACAATTGACCGCTTCCATTCTTCAAAGATGAAACTCCATCTGACACACTGCCAAGTGCCTCCTGAATTGCCAAACTATTAGAGGCTAATTTCTGAGCACCATCATTAGCACTCTCCACACCATTAAGATAATCGCTTAATCCTTCAACAAGCTTCTCACTTCCTTCCTGGAAGGTCAAGGAACTGCTAGCTAATGTATTTAGGTTTTCCGTAATCTTAGAATTACCATTTTTTATCTGTGTCTCTCCATCCAACATATCAACGGTGCCATTATAAGCCTTCACAAAACCATCTCCTATGGTTTGAATCTGCTCAAATAAGTTTTGGGTATATGTTCGTGTGATTTCTGTGGAAATACTGTTTCGAATCTCCTTCATAGCAGATTGACTCATCTTTGTAGCAATATAATTTTTCCCAGGGTTGGTCTCATACTTCAAGATCATTTGCTGAGGTTCATCATCCATGAGAGACGCTGCATTAGCTGAAAAATCTTCTGGTATAGTCACTACCATATAGTAGGTACCATTCTTTAATCCTTTCATTGCCACAGCAGCATCTACCACATTAAAAGACATAGAATCATTATCTGAAAGATTTTCTACCAGATCTGCTCCTACAGAGAGCTCTGTTCCTGAATACTCCACAGGGACATCATGATTCACCACTGCAACTGGTAAGTTTTCCAAATCACCGTATGGATCCCACATCGATGATAAGAACAAACAAGCATATATCGATGGAATTAATAAAATAGCAATTGTTATAATAAGCTTTAAGGGATTTCTTAATAAAGCTTTCCATTCATTTTTAACCATAGTAATATTTGTCTCCTTTCTATTCTATTTCTAGCCAGTTGATATACTACCTCAATCATTTTCATCCTTCAATGGGCAGTTTTTCTCCCTTGTGTGCATTAATACACATATCATTTTACATATGCGTATTAAATCATAAAATTTAATATATTTTTAATTATTTATTATACACTTTGTTGCATATCACATATATTATGTTATAATCAAAAATGCTATATTACACTTTAAGCAGGGGAGATTCCTTATGGAAACAAATATCTTAGAATATGGGCTTCATGCTGAACGGCGCATTCGCAAAACCCAGATTGCAATTGAAAGCGCTCTTTTAGAGCTTCTAAAAGAAAAAAAGCTCAACCAGATCACAATCAGTGAACTTGCTGAGCGCGCAGATATTAATAGAAAAACATTTTATAACAACTATTCTTCCATTGAGGAAGTTTTATCATCGATTGAAAACAAACTAGCTTCCTTTATTTTCGATTCACTGCCAAAAACTATTTCACCAAAGACAGATATCGGCATATTAAGCCTATTTCAAAAATTCGCATTCATTGTTGAACCTCATAAAGAGATTTTAAATCAAATAGCACTACAAAATAATATAATACCCTTTCTAAAACGTATGGATGAAAAAATTATTCCCTATATAGAGCAACATCTTACCATGTATCATATTGATAAACGTTTGACCCCATATATTAACTTGTATATTGTTCATGGGGTATATAATCTCTTCACAGAATGGTTTTCGAAAGGATCTGTTTTAACAGCAGAGCAAATAGCTCAATTGGCTTATAATCTTACAATTTCTGCAATGAAAAAGGAAAATTACGAAAAAATTATTGAGTAAACTCAAGACCTTTTCACTGAAAATAAATAGTGCGGCATATCTATGCCACGGTAGTGTTTTGTCCATGTGTCAATTAAAGTCATACCATTTCTTATCGCTACATTTTGAGAAGCAATATTGGTATCTCTGATCATTGAGCAAAGCTCGTCAGCATTGAGTACCCCAAAGGCAAATTCCTTGCACGCTCTAGCAGCTTCTGTGGCATAACCCTTATGCCAATACTCCCTTTGAAAGAGATAACCTACTTCAAGTAATTCCTTATCCTTCCATGGCTGCATGGTCAGTCCACATTGTCCAATCAACTCCTCGCTTTCTTTTAAGATTACAGCCCATAAGCCGAAACCATACTTCTGATACCTTGCAAGCTGCCTGTCAAGCCACAACTGGACTTCTGTATTATCAAATGCACCTTCATAAGCGTACATTGTTTCATCGCTGCAAGATTTTACAAAGCGATTCAAAATCGGTTTACTTCATATCACGCAAGTATAATCGATTAGTTTCTATTCTCATAATCATTTACCTCATAATCTATTGTGTTCCTATATCAATCATTCAATTTACAGACCATCAAAAACTCTGTTTCATCTACTCCATCCCCCACAATCTCAAAACCCACATTTTGATACATTCGAACGGCGTAGTTTTCTTTGTTCACCCCAAGGGATGCTTTTTTATAACCCTTGGATTTCAGCTGCTCTAGCATCTTTTTCATCAGCCCTGTACCGATACCATGATTTCTATATTCCTTATACAATGATATAGAAAATGAAGGAGTTTCGTCATCTATATGACCATATTCATCCCTAATACCAACCCAAACAGCACCTGCAACTTTACCCTCCACTTCTGCCACAAGGCAGTAATCGTGTGGGCTTGAACCAAAATTAGCTATCGTAGCCTGTAACTTAGGATTTTCGTATATGATACTTCTAGGTACTTCTTCCTTATACCAGTCCGGAATAAAAATAGCGTGATACAAGAAATCTTCCAATAATCCGTATTCTTCTGCTTTCATTTCCCTGATTATATATTTCATAACTGTCTATATCTCCTCACTAACTCATAAGGTATAATTTGGATAAAGAGCAGCTTTTATAGCTGCTCTTTATAATTAAAATATAATTAAGTTATATTACATAAATTTATAGAGCTTTAATCATTATCAAACATGGATTCCCCTCGTCCCATAAAGTTGGAAAAACTTCTAGTTTTGAGAAACCAACTGATTTATAAAAAGCCACTGTTTGATCATACTCTACATAATATCCTTCTTCTACCGTTTTTACTTGAAGAAACTTATATTTTTCTTTTGCATACTCTTCTAGTTCCTGAAATAGTTGAGACCCAATTCCTTTTCTATGGTAGGCTTTTTTTATTCCCATACAGTGTAAATCTCCAGTTTCTGGACTGCTTTCAGTTAATGTTATAAAACCAATCACTTCCTCATCATTTCTTGCCACCCATAAAGGTAAATGCCTGGAAGCATCAATGTATGATTTCGTATATTCAGGTATCCCAAACCAGTCTGGCAAATCCAATAAAACCTCAGAAACAATGTTAGCCTTTTCATCAGGGTTTTCAACTTGTTCAATCTTAAACATCTCTTGCATCTACTTTCCTCCTATTATTTGTGGAGGTTATTGATTAGTGAAACCTCCTAACACCTTAAATATAGCTATATTAATATTTAACATGTCATCACCGCCCTTCGATAAATATATAGATGTCCATAATCTGCCTTTTTATTTTACCATAAAATATAAGTAGCTCCAATAATATTCTGTAAAAAACTTATCCGTTATCTTCTTAAATGTTTTGAGTTCCCAACTTCCGTGATAACTTTCTATTCTGTGTTGGTGTCATATTTCTTCTTTTTGAAAATTGCTTGATAAAGTATGTATCATATTCAAACCCAGTCATTCTCGCCACCTCATTTAAACTCATGTCGGTATGGGTCAAGAGATTTTCAGAAAGTGATAGACGATATTCCATCAAATATCCCATTGCTGTCATCTGACATAATTCTCGAAATTGCTTATTTAAGGAGACTCGATTTAAAATATATCATAAAACCGTGTTAAAATTACCGCAGCCTGAGCTCTGGTAATATTTCCTTGCGGAGATAGTGTCAACTTCCCTGTAGCACTCACAAGTCCATTACCATAAGCCCAAGAGATGGCAATCTTTGCATAGGTGCTAATTTTATTGGCATCGGTAAATTTACTTAAAGTTGCCTGTTTACCTATATCATAACCAAAAACTTTGGCATAGCGATACATCATAGCAGCCATCTGTTCCCGTGTGACCGTGCTATTGGCTTTTTTCCCATCAGATATACCATTTGCTACTACCCACTCCTTCGCATCGCTATATAAGCTTGTAGAACCCTTAGAAGACTTAAGTCTTTCCAAACGGTAAAGCATCGTCCACACCGTAGAACGAGTGATAAGTTGATTAGGCGAAAACAAAACCCTATTGGTGCCTTCTACTAATCCCAGTTTTGCTGCTTTATTCACAGCATTAAAGTACCATTTTGATGAATCCACATCCTGAAAGAAACGTCCTTGCTGCGCGTAATCAAGCGCTTGCTCTAGATTTAAGATGCCCCAGCCAGAAGCTTTGTCATAACCGCTAGTCCCATAATCTGTAGCAGAGGCACAGAGAATCTGCCATATTTCTGTCGCTGTTAGGCCATATTCGGTCATCAGCTTAGCTGCAACACCCGATATATAAGCCGCAGAAAAGCTGCTTCCTGAAGCCAATAGGCGATTCCCCTTCATAGTGGCTGTTGACAGTTTCTCCCCCGGAGCCAGCAAATCCACTGCCTTATGATGGTTAGAGAAGTCTGCAGGAGCGCTGTTTGCTTCATTGCTTGCACCCACACATAGCACGCCTTCGTAAGCACCTGGATAATAAATGGTGTCATTCCCGTCATTACCTGCGCTGGAGATGATCAATACTCCCTGTTTCTGAGCCCAAGCCACTGTATCCCTTAATGCTGGAGTATCAGTTAGAACACCGGAACTGATATTTATGATATCACAGTTATAAACTTCCACCGCATCCCGAATGATTTTTGCCAACAGAGCAGTATCACCCTTGATGGTATCTCCACTTTCATCTTTCACGTAATAAACCAAGGGTACTAGCACTGCTTCAGGGCAAATCCCCTCTATCCCGGCTTTCTTACTCCCTACAATAATAGATGCGATTGCTGTTCCGTGGCCAATGGTGTCGACTGTGCTTTGATGAGGTAAGATATAGTTTTGCCCAGAAGACAAATTGGTCTTAGCAATGGCTGTTTCCGAGATTCCTGTGTCAATGACTGCCACCCGAACCGAATCAGCTTCAGCGGCCGAAACGGGTATGGATAAAAGTATGCTAGTTAACAGTGTGATGAAGATGATGCGTAGTTTCATGTATTCATCCTTTCTCTGTCGTAAAGCGGCGGAGTTACCCCCGCCGCCAATTTATGTTTATGGTGTTGTAACTGTAATATACTTATAGTTCTTGTAGCTTGCATCCTGTGCTACACTGCTTGCACCACTACCATCGTAGTTGATACTAGCAGTAATGGTGGCAATTTTTACATAATCCTTTGTAATAAAATACTCACTTACATTTGGAACAGCGTATACCGCAGAATCATATCCATGTGCTTCTAAGGTTCCATTTGGCATCTCGGTAGCATACCAGGAACCTTCGTAACCGGCAAACACACCATAGCTCTTACCATCACCTACCGCTTCTCCTGCAAAGGCTTTCACAGTAGGTCCGATAATTAGAATGTCTGCTCCGCTAAAACCACATCGAATTCCACAATTACTTCTTGTTCCACCTGTCCCGCTGGTAATGGTAATTGTACCACTTCCTTCAAAGGTCAAAAAGCGATTTGCAATAACACCGTATACGTTTTCTAGATCGCTACCATTATAGGTGTTTGTCACCGTACTCGTACCAGTATTATCTATGAGCAGACTTCCTGAACAGTAAATTGCAGTACTATCAAAGTTTCCAATAATATTTGCATTGTTAAGGAATAAGGTACCAATATCACGTGTAAATCCAGCATAATCACGTGTTGTGCTAGGATCATACTGTACGCTGGCCGAGCCATCCCCTAGGATATCATTCATGTTCTCTGCAGTCACTTGGATCCCAGCAACATAGAGTACATCTTTGACAGTTCCCGTAAACCATCTTGTTGTCCAACGTGCATACAGAGTCTGATCCGCTGAAAGTACTACCATACTTTCACTAGTAACTTTCGTCCCGCCATTTGCTGACATAAACCAACCAAGGAAATAGTGTCCCTCATAAGTAGGAGTAGGAAGTTCACCATAAGTATTACCTGCTATAACCGTTTTCATTGCTGTATTAACCGTACCACCATTAGCATCAAAGCTTATTATATAGGATGGCATATCAGACCATACCGCCACTAATGTGATATTCTCTGCAGGCATGGTTGTGAAGGTGTAATTTACTCCATTTAGCTGCCATCCAGCAAAGCTGTATCCTTGTTTTGTCGGTGCTACTGGTGCGGTAACTAGGGTATCATATGCTTGGGTTATGGCTGCCACTGTGCTACCACCGTTACTGTCAAAGGTTATGGTGTAGGATTTGGCTGTCCAAACAGCATTAAATGTAATATCAGCCGCAGGCATAGTCATATTGCTTGTAAAGCCAGACCATTCGCTAAAGCTATATCCTGTTCTACTTGGGTTCGTCGTCGGCTTGGTAATCGTTGCACCATACTTCACACTTCCTGTGCTTGCACCGCTGGTGTTGACTGTGCCTCCGTTACCATTCCAAGTCACTGTATAACTATTTCGGCTGTAGTAAAGCTTTAATACCAAGCTGCCATCTGCTGTAACTGTTCCAGAAGAAACTGTACCACTAGCATTAGGATCATAGCTAAAGCCGTTATAAATCTTAGCAGTTGCGGATACCGTAGCATCGGTGCTACCACTTAGATTCTCCGTCTCACTTGCTGTGGATGGATAAGTTCCGTCCAGATTTTGTTTGTAATGTTCTACCTTATAAGCGATATTACTATCGGCTGTCCAAACTGCAGTCAGAGTAATATTTGCTGCAGGCATGGTTTCAAAAGTATAATTATTTCCATTCAACTGCCATCCAGCAAAGATGTAACCAGTTTTAGTAGGTGCTGTAGGCTCAGTCACTGCTGTACCATAATCCTTTGTAATGGCTGCCACTGCACTTCCACCTTTGCTGTCAAAAGTAATGGTGTATTGTTTCACAGTCCATTTTGCACTCAAAGTAACATCTCTTGCAGGCATAGTACTTGGGATAGAAGCCGCTACACCATTTTCCATCCAGCCTGCAAAGCTAAAGCCGTTTCTGCTAGGATCTAATCGTGCAGGAATGTTAGCACCGAATTTGTATGTCAGTAGGTCATTGCTTTCTCCATTGCCCAGTACATAAGTCAAGGTATAGTTAGTGCGGGTGTAGTAATATTTCACCACTGCTGTCCCATCACCCTTGATCGTTACTGTCTGTGCAGAAGGTGATGTAAACCCTAGGTAGTTTTTAACTTCTGGTGTTACATTAGCATTGCTGCTTCCTTCTTTGATTTCCGTTTCAAACAAGACATAGTTGCCATTAGTTAATGTTTCCTGATAGTGTTCCACCGTGTACTTGGTGTCTTGTCTTGCAGTCCAGATTGCAGTGAAACTTAAGTTATTTGCTGGCATCACCGTAGGAATGGTTCTATCCCACTGTTGGAAACTATAACCTGCAAGTGTAGGGTTGCTTACTTCAATCTTGGCATCAAATGGGTACTTCACTGTAACACTTCTGTTGTCTGCTTCTGGACCATAGTTTAAGGTCAGGGTGTAACTATTGCGATCATAATAGATCGCTACCACAGTATTACCATCCGCCTGTATGGTCTTTTGTACAATGGTCTTAGGCGTAAAGCCTTCATAGCTCTTTGCAGTCGCATTCGTAGTCTGAGTGCTAATTCCGCTCAAGGTCTGAGGTTCTTTAAGTACATATCTACCATCTAGTCCCTGTTGATAGTGCTCAACAGTATACGGTGCCACATTCGGAGTCCACTTAGCATAGAGTTTCAGGTTCTCATTTGGCATAGTGCTTGGGATGTTATAAGCTGTTCCTGTGAAATCACTATTGGTATACCAACCAGCAAAGGTATAACCAGCTTTTGTTGGATTTGCAGGTTTTAGCGCTGAGATGTTGGCCCCAGCCAGCTTGCAAATCATATCGATTGGTGTACCACCGTTGGACTCAAAGACCATGGTTTTTCCATTGATCACATCGCTCCATTTTAGCGTAATGGTACGACTAAGGGTCTCAGTTGAGAATGCCAAAGGAGCACCCTTCCATGTCAGCTTCATCTCGCAACTAAGTGTACTGTCGCCGGAAGCACGGCTAACTATAATCTGGTTATTTACCGGATTATAAGTAAAGGCTGGATTGGACAACTCCACAGCGAAATACTTCTCATCTTTGGTATTAACTGCAGTTTTATCGTCAAAGTTTTTGGTAATTGGTTTGTCATCCGTACCAATGTCTCCAGTTTTTAAATCCATCCACTTCATCTCGAATACTGTTGCAGGGAGAGTATAGGTGGTTACATTTTGAATGTTGTAGCTAGGTGCATTCTCATAAGCGAAGTCATAGACATTCTCTCTTTGACCGGCCGACCAGAATGGCCACTCTTTGGCGAAGATGGTTGGGGCGTAGGAGTATTTGCCGTTTAAGACCTCAGCCACGAATTTTACATCTAGATATGCACCGATCTCCACAAGCATTGCTCCAGATGAACTACTATTCTTCTCCCATTTTCCTCCTACCTTATAGTTTGTCAAAGAGTAGTAGAAGTATCCCCATAATCGGGCGTAAGCACCGGCTTCAATCTGTAAGCCGATTCCATCTAATTTCGTAGAGAATAGTCCCACCAGTGCTTTCGCTCGAACACCAGCACGGATACCCAGGCTACCCATAACATAGAAGTCAAACTGATAACCATTGGTACTTAAATCAATTGTCTCGCTGGCAGCATTCTTATTCTTTAAAGACATGGTGAAAGAATGACGTTTGGAGTTCTCATACTGGAAGGTCATACCAATGGCCACATTTAAATTGGCTGACACTACAAAGTCCACTTGGATACCATAAGCCAGAATATGAAGTGGGTCTACTGCACCACGCAGATCGACTAAGTTTACTACAAAAAGATCTGTCCACTTCTCGTTGGCATCCTCCATGAATTCCGCATACTTCTCAGCTAGGCCACCGGAAGCTGAGGCTTCAGCTTCTGGGAATACAGTCTCTGCTTCCTCCATCATTTCTTTGATGGACTCACTAAGACTAAATATCTTTTTAGATGCCTGTGCTTCTTTGGCATTTTTCGGCCATGGCATACCCCATGGTTCTTCTTCTTCATCTAATTGGGCTGTGGCAGTGATGCCCACACCAGTATAGGTTCCAAGGTCTATATTGCCTGTCATACGGTAGTCAGCAATGTAAGGGAATATCCATTTCCATTTCCAAACTGCTCCTCCGCTAACGCTGAAACCAAAAACAACTTCCTGCTCAAAGAAGGCTGTTAGTTCAACTTCTACCTTTTTATTCGAGCCGGATTTTTTTATATCAAACTTGTATGTCACTGCTACTTCTACGCGGACACCTTTTTTCCCTTCAAAATGGGAAAGACGAGGAGAAACGGATACACTTGTATCAACACCACCCTCTTTATCCACAATGTTGCCCATAAGTGCCAAATCATCTCCACTCACTGGAGTACCATCACTATAGGTAACAATATAGTCTGACAGGGTTAAGCCATCTTGGCTTCCAAAGATCTCCTTGACCTCGTCCGTCTGGATAGCCAGACTAGCCAGATACTCACCAGCCTCTTCAATAAAGCCGCTGGACTTCAACTGGGACTCCACCTCTGCACGGATGAGCTGCTCATCGTAAGCTTCTTCGACTACATCTTCGGTCAGCTCACTTTCACTGTACAACTCCATGGCAGACAGTACGTCTTCTTCACTTACTACACTATAAATAATCGTAGTGCTAGAACCACTAGGAATAACTGATTTAATAATACCATAACCCTTATGTTGGGCACTTGTACCAAAAACGCCGGTAAAGAAGCTTAGATAATCACCTGGCTCCACTACCGTATCTTCACCAAGACCCATTTCAGCGTAATTTCCATCATTAAAATCCAACTGATTTGTGTCAATTGTTAAGCTACCACTCATTATGCTACCGTTGCTGTCAAACGTAACTCCTGGTAACATATCACCAGCATCTGTGTCCAAATCGATAGGCAGTAGATCAGGGGTAAACAGCACGTCATCCGAATCGGCAGACTGATAATAATATGTTGTGCCGTCAATGCCTGTAATCTTGATATAGGCTACAGAACCACTATCCTCAACGGTACGTTTATCAGGTTTATCATTGGTATAAACGGCTACTGTGTCTCCTACCACGATTCCACTACCAGAGTAGTTAAAACTACCGCTACCACTGCTAGAAGTATAGGTGGTTTCGCCTTGGGCATCAGTAACTGCTTGATACAATCCGGCATATTGTAATACATTATTACGGTCGGTTTCCGATAAATCAAATGCATCAATATACTTAATTTCATCGTTAAGTGTCAGTTTCATAACTTCATTCTTCTGAATTATGAAGTTATAATACCGTATTTCTTCTCGCATACCATCAAAAGTTACCTCATCACTTAGCAATTGGATTTGATAGGTATGCCCAGGAGTAAAGCCGCCATTGGCAGAAGCAACCGTAAAATTGCCTGAGCTACCGTTAACCGTTAAAGTCTCCTGCTCCACATCCGGTGATCCGTCTGTCAATGAAGGGTCTGTAATGTTTCGGAAGATAAAATCCGTATCCGAAACAGGTGTTCTATCCGCATTCATTGTGATCGTGAAATCTTCAGTAGCTTCCATCTCGGTCACAAAGTTGATCTGGCCATCCTCAGTCAGTAACACGGCTTCTGTAAATTTCGCATATAAGTTTACATTACTTGTAAGGGTATCGGTGCTAGCCACCATGTTACTTAAAGCACTATCATAATACCACCCAAGGAACACCATTCCACCCTCCTGAGCAGGGACCGGCATAGTATTAAGAAGTGTTCCTATTGGATAGAGCTTGGTAGTAGATTCTTTCCCTGCGTTCAAGGTTACGCTATAATAGACTTTGGTGCTACCACCGGAAGGATTGCCAGGAGAAGAGCTGTCACTGATGGAAGGTGTGACCGTCGGTGTTACGCTCTTTGGTACACCTGGTTCCTTATACCATATCTCTACAGCCTTATCTGTCCGCATACATAAGGTTGCAGCCTGTGCACGGCTGGCTTTGCTTAAAGGATTAAAATTAACTCCATCACCGACTAACAAGCCGTTTTTCCACAACTTCAATACGGCATCCTTAGCATACTTGGAAACTTTATCTATATCTGCTGGAGTCGTGGTGATTTTAACCCCGGTTTCATAATCTACATCAAAGGTCTCAAAATATCGAACTAAAAATACAGCCATCTGTTGGCGATTAATCAGTTTATTAGGTGCAAACTTACCGTCACCAACACCTAATGCTATACCATGTTTTGCTGCCCAAGCCACATATGGTGCATAGTAGGCATCTGTTGCCACATCCAAAAAGGTAGATTCACCCTTGTAGTTTGTGGTATCCACCCCTGCCATACGCCCCAATACAGTAATAAACATACCGCGGGTCATGGTTCTATTTGGTTCAAATGTGTTTGATGAGGTACCAGAGAAAAATCCATTCTCTTGTGTATACTCTACTGCGTTGTAAAACCAGTCGGATTTTTTTACATCCGTAAAAGATTTATCTGGCTTTTCATTAGTAGTTTGTCTTGCTGTACTCAAGCTGTTACTCTGCGCTGCAGATGCCGTGGTTGGAAACATAGTAATCAGCATACATAGGCAGAGGAAAAGACTTACGAGCCGTTTCTTCATCTTGTTTGTTCTCCTTTCAATCTTTTGATTTGTTTGAGCTGGTGAGGTGGGCTATTCGCTTAACACATAGCATATTACATCACACATCTTATCTATTTTAACGACATTATATCATAAAAATTGCCATAAAGACCGCTTCTTTCCTGAATTGTAGTGGATTTCTGCCTGAATGGTAAATGTGACGCTTCAAGAGTAAACTTTTGTAAACGAAAGAAACACGCTACGCGAGTTTCGACGATTCGCGTGCGTGTTTCCATGTATGCAAGCAAGTTTGCATGATGACAGGTGAACAAATTAACTGTCCATTTGACATCTAATCATTTTGCTTTCACATAATACTATATAATTATCCCAATCAGGTGCTTAATATTAGGTACTTCATCTTGGAAACTATAAATCGATTTCCAGTAATATTGGAGTGTGATCTTGTCTTGGACCTGAATCAACCATTTCAGATTTCATAACTTTATCTGCAATACGATTACTTACTAACCAATAATCAATCCTCCAGCCAGAATTATTAATTTTACTAGTTCTCACACGCTGGCCCCACCAAGAATAGATACCTGTCACATCTCCATGAAGATGGCGAAATGTGTCCGTAAATCCTTTTTCTAATAGATTGGTAAACCCTTGACGCTCCTCATCTGTAAATCCTGCTGAACGGCGGTTAGTATTCGGATGGGCTAAATCTATTTCTGTATGTGCTACGTTAAAGTCTCCTGTTGCAAGGACTGGCTTCTCTTTATCCAGCTCTTCTAGATACTCAGCATATTTCATATCCCAAATCTGACGATCATCCAAGCGATTCAGACTGTCCCCTACATTCGGAGTATAAACCTGTGTAATGAAGAAATTGTCAAATTCCAATGTAAGGATACGGCCTTCAACATCCATGGTACCTGGTGCCCCTATTGCTGGATAACTAACAGATGGTGTTAACTCTTTCTTATATAGAAACATAGTACCAGCATAACCCTTACGTGCAGGTTCTACTGAACTATTCCAAGCAATTTCATAATTTGAAAACTTATCCCCCAAAATCTCTAGATGCTTCTTTGTAGGACCGTCAGCTGATAACTTTGTTTCCTGAATGGCAATGACATCTGGATCATATTCTAAAATCGTATTTAATACATTTTGGGATAAAATAGCACGGTCTGAAGCACCGATTAATGCTGCATTTAATGAATCAATATTCCATGAAATAAACTTCATTGATTTTCCTCCTTGTACCTTATTAATAATTATTGTACTCTTTGCTTAACTATATCTAAGATGTAAACTATCTCTTAATATACTATACTTAAACTTATGAACTGAGCAAGTCGTTTTTCTTTTCTGATCTATTTTATCAAGTAATAACGAATTACTACGTGAGAATAACTTAGTTGATAATTACGGATCTCCTCATAATTATAACATACTATGCAATGTATTTCACAAGGAAATCTCCTTTTCCTTTTGTATACAAAGAAGAGCAAAAGTGTGCTTCGCATACTCTCGCCATGTAGTTTAACGTAAGAGCACACTTTTGTTCCGTGCGCGAAGCTGCGCATCATACCCGAAGGGCTTTTATTCAATAGGATATATGACGCTATTTTCTATTGATAAAAAAGAACCATAAACGATCAGCACATGCTAAATCATTATGGTTCTTCTATCAGCCTTATTATATCTTTTCACTCCACTCAGCCTCTTTAAAGCCTGTAAGCACCATCTCTCCATCTACAATAAGTGGCCTCTTTACCAGCATTCCGTTACTAGCTAACAGTTTTAGTTGTTCCTCTTCACTCATGGTAGGCAACTTGTCCTTTAGCTGCATCTCCTTATACAACAAACCACTGGTATTGAAAAATTTCTTAAGAGGAAGTCCACTTTTCTCATGCCATTCCTTTAGCTCGTCATAAGAAGGATTGCTCTCCACAATATGACGGTCATCGTACATGATATTATGCTCATTCAACCACTTTTTAGCTTTTTGGCAGGTAGAGCATTTTGGGTATTCTATGAATAACATTGGTATCACCTCCTTAATCACAATTATTTACTTTACTGATTACTTTTTGCAAATATAAAGCAGATGATTTGAACAGCCAAGCAGTTCCCTTTTCTCACATTTGCTCAAGTGGTATTTCGCAAAAATGTCAAACTCCTCATCTGACATCTGAAAGTCGATTCTTGGTTTGACAAGCTCCAGAATACTATCTGTAGCTACCGTTGTTATATACTCTGTATTCTTGTTCTGAAATAAATTTTCAAAGTCAACTATGTCAAATCCAGTGAATAATTGTTCTTCAAAATGTTTTACCTTATATGTGCTATCAAAGTTCTCATTAATACCATCACGCAGATTCCCTTGCAGATAGTTACTATAAAGTATCGAATAAACCGACAAGAAAGCAACCATGATCACACCACCCTCTTTGGTGACTCGGATGGCTTCATCAATAGCTTTGTGTTGATCCTTCTCATCATAAAGATGGTACATAGGTCCAAGAAGCAGAGTCAGATCGAATGTATTATCATCAAATCTGCTTAGATCAAGAGCATCCCCCTGAAAAGATTCAATATTGCTTATACCATGTGAATTCTGTCTAAGGATATCTACATTATGCTGAGTAAGTTCCAAAGCCTTCACTTCAAAGCCTTCCTTAGCAAGTGCAATGGAATACCTACCAGTACCTGCCCCAACCTCCAGGATTTTAGAACCTGCTCCCATAAATTTGTGAATATAAGTCATAGTAGTCAAAAATTCAAGCTGTCCATGCCTGTTTGCTGATAATCTCCCATCCTCATCAATTAGGCTATAAAAGCCATTGATTATTTCAATTCTCTTATCCATATCATATGTTCTCCCTTATGCATAATTTTAACCCATAGCAATCTCCCAACCAATAAAACTAAAATCGAATTCCCTTTAAGCTTGGGTGATTATGTGATTGATTTCTTTTTCCATAGAATTAATCCTGTCCATGGTTTCCTTCTTCATAAGCTGTAGCTTTACAAGCACTGCATCCACTTGATTTTTAGTTCTTTCCACACTCCCTAGAGAATCTTTTATCTTAGACTGCATGTGCCAATCAGCAAATAAGCCGTCAAAGAAGAAATCCGCAAATTTTGCAAAGTCTGATATCTCAATAGAAAGCTCACTCATTACTTTCACGTCAGCTAACTCACTACGAAAATGGGATAATTTTGTTTGAGCCTTAGATACTGACTCCTTTGCTTCATCAATATGAGAATGCTTCGCTATATCCGATATCAATCCTCCTCCGATAAGATCCCATGTTCCCCAGCCTTCAGCACTTTTTAGACTTTCAGATGCTGATTTTAAGTGGTAGGACACACCTTCTCCTGCTGCAATAGCTTCTTTAAGTTCCTTCTCATAACTTTTAAGAGCCGTTATCTTTTGGAAAAGGTTTAGAATTTCTTCTCCTAGTTTTGATCCAGATGCGATTAATTGCTCCTTCTTTTCACTATAGAGTCTTTGATATATCCTTTCCCAATCCCTATTTTTATCTGCTTCTAACTCCAAGTGAAAAAGCTCATATTCAACATTACTTAAATCCAAACAGGCTTGGTCATATTTTAGTCGGGCAACCAGTGCTTCTTCCCGCTCTTTTTCTAGTTTCTTGTCTAGATTTCCTAAGATAGTATAGAAGATATGGCTTATACTTTTCCCCTCTAAATATTCTACATCCAAATCTTCTTTCTCAGCCTGCTCTTTCAATGTATCCACTTTCTTTAACAGCGTATTCTTTTGTGCCCTTAAATCCTTAAGCATGGATAGCAGCTTTTGATGATATAACATTCCTTCTTGGGCTTTTTGTAACTCATCATTGATCTCACTATACATAAATATTCTCCCCCTTAATTAACTATTGGTAATTATATCATAGATTTTCTCTATGCAAGATTAGAATTTGCTAAGATACGTTAGAAAGCAATGATGCAAGCACCTCTTTGCTTGCATCATTCACATAATATCTTATTCATTATCTTCTTTGATCCGTATCGCTAATTGAGTAAATTTTTCAACTTCTTCAAAATGAGGGAAATGTGCTGATTCTTCAAACCATATAATTTCTTTTGTAGGTGCGATTATATGTTTAAAATAATCCTCTACTAAAATAGAAGGAGTATTATAATCATATCTACCTACACAAAAGTAAATAGGTACTTTCACTTCAGGTAAATCCCTTATGAAATCTACATCATCATTATGCCCCCACATGGTGTCTGCGGTAAATTTATTCCCCAAAGCAAATTTAATTCCATCTATTCCTGTATATTCTGGAGAAAAGAAACATGAGAAAATGATATCTTTTAAAGAATTTATTTTTCTTTCCACACCTCCATACTTATCAAGCCATTTTCTTTGAGTACTTGTATCTTTAACTATGTTTACGTATGGAGGTCGTCCGATTTTCTCTAATTCTTCTAATGCCTTTTCATTATTCTCCTTTTGAGCCATCTCTAAAACAAAGTCATAAGAAACCACTTCATTATCAAGCCCATTTACTACTTGTCCAATACTTATAAATGCTGTGATTTTTTCCGGATACCGGTCTATTATGTATAAGCCTAACTCGCTTCCCCAAGAATGACCGACTAAATATATTTTTTCTTTGTTATATTCTTTACATAAATAGTCTATCAAGTCTTTGCCGTCTTCTATAAACTGTTCTCTGTTCATAGTTTCTTTAGGAATATCGTAGGAATATGACATTCCAGATCCTCTTTGATCCCAGTTGACAACAACATAGCTTTCCTCTAGTTCCTCTTGATATTTTCTTGCATATGAGATTTGTGCGTAGCCTGGACCTCCATGTAAAAAAAGAAGTATTGGATTATTTCTATCTCTACCTCTTATCATGATATACTGGTCTATTCCACCTATTTTAACTTTCTGAATTGATGCAATACTATTATTTCCTTTAATCTGTGGTGTTCTGGATGGTATAAATAATACAAGTAATAAGAATATTACTAAAATAAACAAAGTTATCTTAATAATTTTTTTTATTCTTTTCATAATAATCTCCTATTTACTTACTATTTCCTATATTCTCTTTTTTCAAAATCCATTAACTATCATCTAAATTTCCACATTAATATCTCTAATACCCTAACTCTTTTCCTACAATGATTACCTTTATTCTGTCTTTAATAAAT
>JAEYWQ010000021.1 GCA_023428885.1 Bacillota bacterium | reverse complement strand
CCGAAACTTCAGGGTAACAGTTTTACTCAAAATACCATTTGTACTAATATCATATATAACAAACTTCCACCGCCGATACTAAGTAGCACATTCTTCTTCCATTGATGTAATAAAATGACTACTGCCGTTGCGATTCCCTCAGGAATACCATAGGGTGATTCAGAAATATTTGATCCTTTAAAACAGTAAACGACTAACAAGCCCATCATAGCGGGAGGAAGGACTTTTCCTAAATAAGTTATGTATCGGGGTACTTCTTTTTTTTCTGGAAACAGGATAAATGGTGTGAACCGTGTTACCATGGTTCCTAGTGCTACAGCTAAGATGAGGATTATTGTCTGGCTTGATGTTAATTGCATATCTTATTCCTCCCAATCGTTAATGTCAATAATATGAAAGCCATAGCTGGAATAACGAAGTTTTCCTGTCCTACAACAAGTAATGTAATTGCTGAACACACAATTCCGATGATAGCAGACCAACGGTTTTCTTTCTTCTTCCATTGCTCCATGAATAATACTAGGAACAAAGCGGTTAAAACAAAATCTAACCCTTTCGTATTAAATTTGATATAACTACCAACTAAACTTCCTATCACCGTAGCAGTAACCCAATAGGAATAATTCAGACATGAGATAAAGAAATAAAAATACTTACGATTCACCCCTGTCTCAGGTTCTATGCTACAGGCAATCGAAAATGTCTCATCACATAGGGTATAGATTAAAAAAAATCGGATCTTACCCAGCCCTTTATATTTTGATAGCATAGATAATCCATAGAACAGATGTCTGGCATTCACCATAATACTGAGTAAAAAAGCCTGAATTGGGTTAAAAACCGTAGTCAGTAAGGTTATTGCCACAAATTGCATACTGCCACAAAAAGCAATTGCGCTCATTAAAAAGGCCCACAATACCCCATAACCTTTCGTCTGCATTAATACTCCATAGGCAAATCCCAAGACTAAAAAACCAGTAAGAACAGGTATAGTATGTGGAAATGCAGCCCCTAAGGCTCTTCTCAACTCTCTCTTCTTATGCTCACTCATACACTCACCGTCGTTTCATTTATTTTCGCTGTACCCAACCATAACATACTTTTTGTGAATCATCAACCACCAATCTTGCTCAAAGCAACCAACCAAATCTTATCATATCAAGTGATCTACGACTCGCAGCAAACAAAAGAAGAGATACAGTAGAACAAAGTGTGCTTTGGACACTCTCGCGACCAACAATCATTAGAAAGCACACTTTGTTCCCGCGCCGACCGGGTGTCGCGATTTTTGCGACAATTCTCCTTACCCGGTCGTGTGCATCCTAGCACGAAGTGCCTTTTTGTTTTATAGGAAATTCTGAGGAATTTCCTATAAAAAAAGGGATATTACTTACAGCATACACTGCTTATGTAATATCCTCATGTTAGTCTATCTAATTATCTATTGTCTGAATAAAATCCAAACAATAGCTCTAGTCCTCTTCGCCAATATTCTTTTCTACTTCTTCGAATATCTTTATACAAAAACCGCTAATTGTGTAAATCATAATTACTGGTCCTATTAATATTGCAAAAAACAAAGTAGTCGTACTCCAAAAGGCTAGGAATATTTCCACAAATAAAACTCCCAATAAAAATAAGGTCTTTCCAAAATACCGAATCGTTATCTGTTGTGAGTTCTTCATCATCTGCTTAATTGTGTTTTTATATCTGGCAGCCTGAGGGAATGTATACAACATTGTAAAGAAAAAAACTACTCCTGCTAAAATTCCTACCATCACCAATAGAATAGGTCCATCTTCATAAGCATTAAAAACTTGAAAATCTAAATAAACAACATACATACAAGCTAAGGAGATTAGCCCAAGGTAAGTTCCCTGCTTAAAATTCTCTTTAAACGAACGAAAGAAGCTTCTTGTAATATATCCCTCTTCTTCATTTACCATCTTCATAGTAACAGAAAATGCAGCTGTGATGGAAGCTCCTACTGTCACGATTGGGATACTACACACTAGTAGCCAGAAATTAAGAACTAAGACATCAACAAAACGGGATAAAAATCTGTAAATCGGACCATCGACACGAAATACTCCCATGTAATTTTTTCTCCTTTCATTCCATAAAGGAGAGGCACAAAATATGCCTCTCCTCTAAAATTTAAACTAATAAACTAGTTAATTTCATTTGCATAACGAATTGCAGCTTCTGCCTTGCTCCATTCGATACACTCATCATATCCATAGCTTACTGCATCAGATTTCATCTTATCCCAGATTGCTTGGAATTCAGCATCATCTTTTGCATAAATAGCTTCCCAAGATCCCATTCTGATACATTCAGCAACTTGTTTCCAAGTAGTATCTAACTCATCAGTACGTACGCTTTGAGAATAAGTGTGTGCTTTAGATACAGAGTACTCTCCAGCTGAGAAGTATTCTCTGAATGTCTGAGCTCCAGTTGCTTCTCTCCAGCTTTCCATAGCAGGAGATACTGGAAGTGATAAATATTTTGGCCAGTATAAGTAGTTATAAGTCTGTCCGTTTAAGCCTTTGATCTCTGTATTAAGTGACCAAGTAGTAAGAGAATACTGTGGATTTCCTTCTAACCAGTAACCAGTATATGGAGCTGGCATTTCAACATTAGACTCTGTTTTACATCTTAAACCGAAATCTGTTAAATCAATAGAACCATCTGGTAAGTACTCCCAGCAAACATCTTTTGGTCCGTAGAATGCTGTTAAAGAACCTTCTGGAGTTGATAACCAGTTAATAATTGCCATACATAATTCTGGGTACTGAGTTTTAGAACCGATTGTCCATAAACGATTACCGCCATTAGGATTCAAACCATAAACTAAAACATCCTGATTCTTAGCAGCTACAGGTAACATTTCTTTTCCAGCTGCCTTGTGCTCTGTAGTATTGTAAAGAGGAGCTGCCATCCATGAGAAGATATTAAAGAATGCTGCACCATCAGTGTAGTCTTCTTGCATACCACCGAAACCTTGAGTCATGGAGTCAGGATCAACTAAGTTGTTCTGGAATAATTGATTATAGAACTTTAAGCTTCTGTAGTAATGTCCATTGTCATCTAAAGCTGCTTCGAAGTTACCATTGTCAGCATCATAGAAACCAAAGTGGAACTCATCTAAGCCCCAGAAACATGTAGCAGTTGCTTTTACGAACATAACCATGTTGCCATCCCAGTCATTGAATAAGGATACACCATATGTTTCTTTACCAGAATCAGATGTTGGTTCAATTTCCTTCATCTTCTTTAATACATCGATGTAATCTTCTAATTCATTGATTTCAGGTGCACCGATTGCTTGGTATAAGTCCCAACGGATGTCTGGGTGGTAATCGAAATCGGCGAAATCTCCACCACTTACAGCTACGTCATAACCGAATCCATATAAAGTACCAGTAATGTTTTTATTCTTAGTAAGTGCAGAAGACATATTTTCATAGATATATGGACCCCAAGTCTGAACTAAATCTTCTTCTTCCCAATTGAATAACATGCCATTGTTTGCTGCTTGTTTGTACTGATCACTGTCATCACCGAAGATAACGATATCTCCTAGATCGCCAGATTCCATACGTGTTGAGAATACACCGTCACCCTCATTAATAAGGTTAAACTCAACATTAAATTTCTCTTTGATTACTTCTGCAAACCAACCAACCTGAATACCCTGTGAATTTGCTGTCTGAGCATACATATTCAAAGTAACTGTTTTGTCTGGAATAATTTCATCCAAATTACCTTCAAGTGCTAATGAAGGTGCTTGAGTTGCGTCAGGCGCTTGAGTTGCGTCAGGCGCTTTTGTTGCTGCTTCTGTTGCGTCAGGAGCTTTTGTTGGTTGTGTTGTGGATGTCTTAGATCCGCATCCTGCTAATGATAATGTCATAGCAGATGCAAGTAATAAAGCTAAAACTTTTTTTGTTTTTCTCATACTTCCTCCTTATAATATGTTATTACTACACATCTTTCGATGTGCTAACACCAAATGAAATAAAATAATTAGCCCTTAACGGCACCTAACATAATACCCTTTTCAAAGTAACGTTGCATGAATGGATATACCAGCAAGATTGGTATAATAGTTACCATGGAAATAGTATACTTGATTGTCTTTGCATTCAGGATGTTTTGAATTGCGGAACCAGAAACTGTGCCACCGCCACCAGAACTCATTAATGCTTTTAAGTTTGTGGATGCATTCAAGTAAGTATATAACTTGTGCTGTAAGGTGTGTAACTGTGGTGAATTAGGCATTAAGATTAAGGAATCCGTAAATGAGTTCCAGTTACCAACCGCACCAAAGATTGCAATGGTTGCTAAGATCGGTTTACTTAATGGCCAAATAATTCTTCTAAAAATAGTCATATAGCTTGCTCCATCGATCGCAGCACTTTCTTCCAGCTCTGCAGGAATCGACTCTACATAGGTTTTAACAAGAATAATATTATATGGAGCAACAATGCCAGGTATAATGTATGCCATGAAGGTATCTGTTAAGCCAAGCATGGACATATTCAAGTACCAAGGAATTAAACCTGCGTTAAAATACATTGTGATAACTAAGAAACGATACCAAAACTTTCTTGCCCATAATTCCTTCTTGGTTACCAGATAACCAACAAATCCTGAAGAAGCTACCATCAATGCCGTACCAATTAAGGTTCTTGATAAGGTAATGGTTACAGAACTCATTAGGTCACCTACATTAGCTAAAGCAACGTAATTTTTAAAGTGTATTGCCTTTGGTATAAAATTAATTGCACCTTTACTTACTAATTCATTATTACTAATTGTATTAATGAAGATATAATAAAAAGGGAAAATACATGCTAATGTAAAAATTAAAAAGAAAAGATGATTGAAAATCTCAAATATAATGTCGCCTATGGATAGTTTATATATTCGTTTGTGCTTATCTTCATATTTTCTTTCAGCTCTTAAGTCAAGTTTTTCTTGCTTTGATTTTGCCATTGTCTTCCCCTCCTATATGATACTTTCGCCACGAACCGTCTTAGATAATTTGTTCGCACCAAAGAGTAAAATCACGCTAACTATTGATTTTGCCATACCTACTACAGTCGCAAGAGGAATCTTACCATTGTTTATACCTAATTTGTAAACATATAAATCTAGTACCATAATATCTTTCGTATTCTTCGCATTCTCGAATACTAAGTATTGCTCTAATCCGTTATTGAGGATACCAGCAATAGATAATAACAACAATACCATGAAGGTTGGCATCAAGCTTGGTACTGTAATATTCCACATACGTTGGAATCTTCCAGCTCCGTCCACAGTTGCTGCTTCAAATAATTGCTGATCAATACCTGAGATCGCAGCAATATATATAATTGCTCCCCATCCAAGGCCTTTCCACATACCCCAAGCCAACATCTTAAGCCAGATATGATCACTGCTCATTAAGAAATTCTTACCCGCATCCAATATACCTGCTTTAATAAGTAATGAGCTTAAGAAACCATCTGTTGAAAAGATAGAGAAAGCTACTGCGAATACAAGGACCCAACTGATAAAGTTTGGTATCGTTGTAAAGGTTTGTACAAATCGGCGAAATCTCTTGTTCTTGATTTCACATAAAAAGATTGCAAAGGCCATAGCACACCAGCTAGTAGCAAGTCCTAAACCACTCATGGCTAATGTATTCTTTAAAACTCGAAGTAAATCGGCTCTTGTTGCTGCATTCTGAAATAAATATGTAAACCATTTAAAGCCCACAAAATTCTCACTTGATAAGGACTCACCTGATTTGTAATTAAAGAATGCAAATCTCCATCCAGCTAATGGAAGGTATGCAAATATAAATGTTAAAGCAATAAAAGGCATAATTAAAAGGAACAATTTAAATCTTGCTTCCATTTCAAATTTATCTTCTTTTTGTACTTTGGGTAAAAGAATCAAAGTAACTATTGCTAAAATCAATGTAATTAATGCAACGATAAGAAAGATAATCAAACTACTTGATTGCAATGGAACAATCTTATCAGGATTAGGTGTTCCTTGAATATCCGTTTCTGCCCACTTCACACCGTAGACACCACCAAGAGTGATAACAGAACCGATAATAACTATGATATTAGCGATTCTCTTCATCTTAACATTTCCAAGAGACATACAACCCCCGGCTGCACTTACAACAAAACCAATTAACATAACCATACAGGATATGAATAATACCTGTGTTGTCATAGTACCTACCCAACCCTTGGTGAATGCGCGACCAAAGTTTTCGGTTAATCTTGAATAGAATAAGCCGCTGGTGAATAATGACAAGTTCTTGTTAATCATTTCACTGATACGAGCAGGGTTAAGGGCTGGAATAAACGAAAGGAAAACTCCTAAGATAATGCTTATGCGCAACAAAATATACAGTTTATTGGTTATTCTTTCCTTGACCATAATGTCCCTCCACTTTTTTGTTTCAGTTTCAATACTACATATCAATATATACCAGAATTTATAATTTCTGGAAGTTTGTTTAGTTTCTAAACAAATTTGATATATATTTAAATTGTATTATTGAATATAAACAAATTTTACACTATACAAGCTTAAATTAATAGGTTATAATCGGTATTAAAGATGTTCATTTTGGTATAAGGAGTAGTAATTATGACTAATAAATCAAATTCAAATGGGCAAAACATTGGTAGTTTAGAGGAAAAATCTGTGTTTTCTTGTGGTTACACTACAAACTTCAACTTCCCCATCCATACCAATGATTTTACCATACCTTATTATAGTTGCTTTGTGGTTTTAGATGGTTTTGGCAGTTATCAAGATGCTAGTGGCATACACGCTCTACTATCTCGTGGTATCCTTGTTCAACGTTTCCCTAACTCTTCAGCTCATATTACAATTGACTCAAGTCGGCCTTGGAAATCCTTTTATCTCTCATTCGACAGAAATTCTTATCAGCTGCTGCTTTCTTTAGGTGTATTCAACACAAAAGAGCCTGTTAAAAAATGCCATTTGACAAAGGAGTTACTTCTCCTACTGGATGAATTGTCCTATGAAGTTAATGGTGATAAGGAAAGCCAATTTATTCTTTATCAAAAAGCTACAGCATGCATCTATAGAATGCTGACTCAGACAGCCCAGGCTCCTACCCTTAGTACAGTGATAGCCAAGGCGAAGGAGATTCTACAGTGTAACTTCAGCATCGTATATACAGAAAAAGACATCTGTGATCTGCTATGCATCGGACAAGAGAGTTTTAGAAAACTCTTTAAAAAAGAAGTTGGAGTTTCACCAATTGCCTATCGGAATCAGCAGCGTATGCTTGCAGCTAAGAAACTGCTAGCTACCCAAAACTCAATTGCTGAAATCGCCGAAGCACTTGGTTATAGCGACTCCTTCTCTTTCTCAAAACAATTCAAACGTCACTGGGGTTACTCCCCTAACGTTTTTCGTAAGTCTTTATCACTTTCAGACTAACAAAAATAACTCATTTATCCTATTCTTAAGTTGACTTTAATACCTTTATCAATTAACAGTGTGAGAAATAGAAAAATCTCTTGACGATTGTTCACAAAACATTCATAATTTTGTAGTATTATATTATTACTTAGGAAAATAATCAACTAATATTGTTCCAAATGAACAGAAAGAGGTAAGAATGGAAGACAAGAAGAATCAACACCAACTTAGTTTGAGCCAAGAGCGAAAACTAGCAAGAAAAAAGGAAATTGCACAATTAAAACGAAATGCTCGGATATCTAAGCTCGTGACTATTAGCGTTGTTTCCTTACTATGTATAGGACTAGCTACTTTGATTGGCTTCAAGGTATACCGCAATCTAACAAAGGTAGTACCAAGCAGCGATTATAGTGCTTACTTAACTGACAATGGATTCATAGAGGGTGTTACTGCAAGCTCATATGTTGATATCGGTGATTATAAGAATCTGAAAGTACCAGCAGGTGAAGTTGAATACACAGAGAAAGAGTTTAAGAGCGATTTGGCTGCTGTTATATTCGAATATGCAACCTTAGATACCGAAACTGATGCTGTTATCGCAGATGGTGATAATATTAATATTGACTATGTTGGATCAATTGATGGACAAGAGTTTGATGGTGGTAATTCCAATGGTGAGGGTGCAGATTTATCCATTGGTTCTAATTCCTTTGTTGATGACTTTGAGCAACAGTTAATCGGTCATAAAGTAGGTGAAACAGTAACTGTGAATGTTACTTTCCCATCTGATTATGGCAATGAAACGGTAGCTGGTAAAGATGCTACTTTTGAGGTAGTCATTAATGGTATCTATCCTGAATTAACAGATGCTATTGTAAAAGAAAATGAAGAATTATCTGAACATGCTAAAACTGCAGATGAATACAAGAATTATTTAAAACTTTCAAATTATGACGAAAAATTGTCTGCTTGGTTAAAAGTGAATCTTGTAACTAAAGCAAGCTTAATCTCTTATCCAGAAGATTATACTAACCATTTAAAATCTATTCAAAAGCAAATGGACCTTGATTTTTATGAATATGCCAATGCTTTTTATTTAGAAAACTATGGTCTAGCTATGTATTCTACATTTAATGAT
>JAEYWQ010000365.1 GCA_023428885.1 Bacillota bacterium | reverse complement strand
GCTTCTTCATTCATCATCTTCACGAATGCTTCTTCTGAACCTGCTATATGCTCTGCAATCGCAATTGCAGCGTCATTCCCAGAATAAACAAGGAGACAGTTTAATAAAGTCTCCATGGTAAGGGTATCACCCTTTTTGAAGTTACATAACTTTGCACCATAAGTGGTAATTCCAGCATTGTCTTTGGTCACAGTAACTAAATCAGTAGCCACCCCATACTTCATTGTCACCAAAGCTGTTAAAAGTTTTGTTGTACTAGCTGGATAGATACGATCATATACACTATTAGCGTATAAAACTTCCTTGCTTGTATCATTAATCAGTAATGCTGATTTTGCAGTAATCTCACTATTTGTCACATGATTCTCTTCTTCCATGACAACACTTATGGTCTTGGAAAGAAAGTCAGCTGTTGATGCATCCACATAGGATCTAAGATTCAACGCCTGGACTTTCTCTACAGCCTGATAAGTCATTAAGGTTTCTGATTTTTTAGAGCAGCCTGAAAGGAGTAATGTACAACACATTACACTAATAATTATTTTTTTCAATTGTCTACCTCTGTCTTATGATTTAAATATTTCTCGCCAGTCCAAATCACCACGATCTAATGCTTTAATTAATAATTCAGCGGTCGCTAAGTTTGTTGCTAATGGAATGTTATGAGTATCACAAAGATGAACAACTGTCATAATATCTGGTTCATGGGATTTTGGTGTCAAAGGATCCCTCAAAAAGATGACCATATCAATCTCATTGTGTTCAATCTGAGACCCCATCTGCTGTTCTCCACCAAGATGGCCAGCTAAATATTTATGAACGTTTAAATTAGTCACCTCTTCTATTAATCGCCCCGTGGTTCCTGTTGCATAAAGCTGATGCTTTGATAAGATTCCGCGATAAGCAATGCAAAAATTTTGCATTAATTTCTTCTTGGCATCGTGAGCTATCATTCCTATATTCACAATACTACCTCCTCTTATATTTTGTAAATTGTATTAACACACATGGATCATGTTTATAACGATAATGTTTCTTTCTTTGGTAGCATACGATCGTTTTGTAAACCAATATTCAATAGAATTCCAACCATAATCATATTACCAATAAGAGAACTCAAACCTGAACTTACAAAAGGTAATGGTATTCCCGTATTTGGTAGTAGCGAGGTAACCACCCCAATACTTACAAAAGCCTGAAGCATTACAAGTGCCGCGATACCAGAAGCAATCAGCATTCCCAGATTATCTACTGCATGTCTGGCGATAAAGATTGCCTTATAGATAAAGAAGGCAAGTAATAATAAAACTACGATACAACCAATAAAACCAAAGGCTTCAGCTATTGCAGTAAAGATAAAATCACTTTCTATTACAGGTACCAGGCTTGACTTTAAAGTTGCAGATTCATCTGCTATTAGCTTACCTGTCATTCCTCCGGCTTGAATTGCCTTGGTAGCATTCACCTGTTGATACATTAAGTCAGGATATCGATCTGGATGTAACATAGCTAAAACACGATCTTGTTGATACTTGGTTAAAAGAATCTGATATGGCTGTTGTACATACCAAAACAAAGCAATAAAGCTAGGTATTGATATAGCTATTGTCGGTAAAATAATTTTATAACTTAAACCTGCTGTAAATAACATAGCCAAAAAACATAAGGACATTACAATACTAGCTGACAAGTGAGGTTGAGTTAAAATAATAAAAATCGGTATTGCAAATAACACAAAGGTGATAGCTAATACACTTAGTTTATTAATTTGTCTACGAACAAGGTCAAAATACTTGGCAAAGAATAAAATTAATATAATCTTTGACAACTCTGACGGTTGTATTTCCATTCCGATTCCAGGCACCTTAATCCAACGTTTCGCGTCGTAATGTTTATATCCAAGTGGAGTAAACTTAACAACAAGAAGCATACCTAGATTTAAGATATATAAGGGTATGAAAAATTTGCAAATAAAATGATAATCAATCATTGAGATTATGATTGCCAGGGTAATACCTGCAACATAACCGATTACCTGCTTTTCAAACTGCCTTTCATCTGCATCCTGAAGCCTTTGGATTAAAACCATACCAATACTACCTAAGATAATAATAACCCCAAGCAATGATACATTATAATGCTTTAAATCGTAGTTTTTAAATTTAAACATGAATTACTTCCTTATTTGAGTTTTAAGTCCTTAATTGGAATATTGGCAAATAACGCTGGAACATTGCCATTATTACCATCTGACTCTGTTTGTCCAATCTTGATATCAAGTCCCTCTTGATCTATTACAATATATTTTGAGATTACTTGAATGATATCATTCTTAATTTGCTCTAAAATTTCTGGAGAGCAGCCTGCACGATCAGAAACCAATACAAGCTTTAAGCGGTCCTTTGCTACATTACCAGATGCTTTTTTCTTAAAAAAATCCATTAATGCCATAGTGTTTCGTCCCCCTCCTTAGTTCTTTTTGAATAGTTTGCTGAAGAAACCTTGTCTTCCATTCAAATCAAGATATGGTACATCTTCGCCAATAATTCTGCGGCAAATATTCATATAAGCTTTTCCAGCTAAAGAATCATTACCAACCAATGGCTCACCTTGGTTTGTAGAGATTACGATATTCTCATCATCTGGTACAACACCAATTAAATCAACAGCTAATATCTCAACTACATCATCACTGGACATCATGTCTCCACGCTTTACCATATCCATACGTAAACGATTTACAATGAGATGTGTATCTTTAATTTCATTTGCTTCTAGCAGACCTATGATACGGTCCGCATCACGTACTGCGGATACTTCTGGTGTTGTTACTACCAATGCTCTGTCTGCTCCTGCAATTGCATTCTGAAATCCTTGTTCGATTCCTGCTGGACAGTCCATTAATATGTAGTCAAATTCTGCTTTCAACTCTTCTGACAACTTCTTCATTTGTTCTGGAGTAACTGCAGATTTATCTCTTGTCTGTGCAGAAGGTAACAGATATAAATTAGGATATCGCTTATCTTTAATCAATGCCTGCTTAATACGGCAATTTCCCTCGATGACATCTACTAAATTATATACTATTCGATTTTCAAGACCCATAACAACATCTAAGTTTCTAAGCCCGATGTCAGTGTCAATTAAGACAACTTTCTTATCAAGTTTTGCCAATCCAGTACCCACATTTGCAGTAGTGGTAGTCTTACCAACTCCGCCTTTACCAGATGTTATAACGATTACTTCTCCCATACGTTTCCTCCAAATAATTGTTTTTTAAACAAGATGAGCCAGCAGGCTGACTCACTTGTCGTGAATAATCACACGAACCAGATAAACCAATCACTAACAGTAATTTATCATCAAATCATAAACGAATGTCACTCAGAACCTTCTTGTTTACTGGTTCAATGTAAATGTTTTCTTCTTCTAAGAAAGCAATCTTCGCTTCCTTTTGTTCTTCTTTGGTTGGATTATCAGGTGCTCTTGCTATGGTATCTGCGATTCTAATCTGCCCAGGATTCATATCAAGCGCAAGAACAAAAGCGTTTGGATTCCCAGAGGCACCAGCAAACGCTGTTCCCTTTAAGGCTCCAAGGACAATGATATTCCCCTTGGAGACCACACTTGCCCCAGGATTTACATCTCCAATAACAATAACGCTTGTTTCTGTCTCTAGAACTTGACCAGATCTTAAGTTCCCTTTATAGAATTGTCCTGTGGTATTAGACAATTCCATCAGTTTATCATCAAGAGCTTGTTTGAACACCCTATCCTTCTCTTCATCAAAATCAACTACACATATAACATGTAAATCTGAAGATTCCGATATGATATCAAGTACTTCTCGTTGTTGTGCGTTCGTTAGCTTACGGCCTTCAAAGCTGATAGCCATCTGCGCATTACCTAAAAACTTAGCGGACTCACTAAATTTCTGTGCAATATCCTCTTTCAGTTTGGCGAATTCAATATTCGCATCAAGCACAACTACAATTCCGTGTTTGTTACCTTTAATCATAACCGAATTGCTCATGCAACTACCCTAAAAGTGCAAAAGTGCACATTCCTTTCTTTCTACTTAAAGCTACTATAATCTAGTCTGAAACCTTAATATTAGTGGCTGCACCTGCTGTCACATCTCCACTTAATAATGCTTCCTTA
>JAEYWQ010000354.1 GCA_023428885.1 Bacillota bacterium | reverse complement strand
AACAATAAAAGTATAATGGAAGAGGTACTTGGATGTATTTAAAAAGTATTGAGGTTCATGGGTTTAAATCATTTGCCAATAAGATTACATTTCAATTTAATAATAAAATAACTGGTATTGTCGGACCGAATGGATCTGGGAAGAGTAATGTTGCCGATGCAGTACGCTGGGTACTTGGTGAGCAAAGTGCAAAGCAACTTCGTGGTGCCAACATGCAGGACGTTATCTTCTCAGGAACCCAGATGAGAAAATCCCTTGGATTCGCATTTGTGGCAATCACCTTGGATAATTCCGATCATCAGTTACCAATTGAATTTGAAGAAGTTACCGTATCCCGTCGTGTTTATCGCTCAGGGGAGAGTGAATACATGATTAACGGGGCGAATTGTCGTCTAAAGGATGTGCAGGAGTTATTCTTTGATACTGGTATCGGTAAAGAAGGATATTCTATCATAGGACAGGGACAGATTGATAAGATCTTAAGTGGTAAACCAGAAGATCGAAGAGAGTTATTTGATGAAGCTGCAGGTATTGTAAAATTTAAAAAACGAAAGGCCATTGCGGAGAGGGAATTAGAAGAAGAACGTCTCAATCTCTCCCGTGTGACTGATATTATATCTGAAATTGAGCGTCAGCTAGGACCATTGGAGAAGCAATCGGAAGTAGCAAAAGAATACCTTCGTTTAAAGGAAGAATTAAAAATTTTAGAAGTAAATCAGTTCTTATTGGAATATAGTAAGAATGAACAGACTGCTGCATCAGTGGATCAAAATCTTGCCATCGTTAGTGACGATTTAGCAAACACACAAAAAGAGTTTGATGTTACGAAGGTGGAATATGAGAGATTAGAAACGGAATTGGAGCAGCTTCAAAACGAATTAGAAGATGTGAAAACCACTAAGAACGAACTTCAGCTTTCTATGGAAAAAGCAGAGGGTGAGATCAAGGTTTTACAAGAACAGATCTTATCCATCAATCAAAATGATTCTCAGTTTAATAGCCGTATTGAAGGCTTATTAAACAATAAGAGAGAAAGAGAAGCTGAACTTTACCAATATGCAAAAGAAAAGCAAGAGATTGATGAGAAGTTAAGTATCTTAGAATTAAAGAAGTCGGAAGTAGCAAGTTCTGTTGATTCTATCAAGCAGCGTATCATCAATTTAACCAGAGAGATTGAAGAATGTAACAATGATATTTTTCGCTTCTTAAATGATAACGGTAGTATTAAGACGAATATTCAAAAATACGAGACTATCGCAGAACAAAATTCTATAAAGAAAGCTGAAATTAATCAAAAAATCTTTAAGATTAAGAGTGAAGAAGCTTTACTTTTCTCCTCAATTGATCAGATGCAAGCAGCTGTAGACCAGTTAAGTACACAAGTAGCTGAGTTTACGACAAAAAATCAAGAGATTTCTGATTCCATTGGAAGAAAACAAAAAGAAATTGATGCTTTAACACAAAGCATGATTCAGCAAAATCAAGCATATTTGTCACAGAATGCTAAGTTAGAATCCCTTCGTAACTTAACTGAACGCTACGATGGTTATGGAAATAGTATTCGTAAGGTTATGGAGCAAAAGGAGCATACCCAGGGTATTCTTGGTGTTGTTGCTGACATCATTAAGGTAAAGAAAGATTATGAAACGGCAATCGAGATCGCTCTTGGGGGAAGTATTCAAAACATTGTAACAGATACAGAAGAAACTGCCAAAAGCTTAATTGAGTATTTAAAGAAAAACAAGTTTGGTCGTGCTACCTTCTTACCATTAACCAGCATCAATGGTGCAAAGAATGTAAACATTGAGGTCTTAAATGAAAAGGGTGTAATTGGCCTTGCAAGTTCCTTGGTATCTGCAGAGAATCGTTTTGAGAACTTAATTCAGTTTTTACTTGGAAGAATTATTGTTGTGGATCATATCGATCATGCAGTTGCAATTGCTAGAAAGTATAAATATACCCTTCGAATGGTAACTTTGGATGGTGAACAGATTAATCCAGGTGGTTCCTTATCAGGTGGTGCTTATAAGAATGCAAGTAATCTCTTAGGACGTCGTCGTGAGATGGAAGAACTTGAGGAAGCTGTACAGAAATTAAAAGATGAATTACAGGAGCTAAGCAATAAGATAAATCAAACCAAGGATGAGCGTTTGACTTTGCGTGAAACCTTAGAAGGCAACAAGCTAAAACTTCAAGAATTACTAGTTCAAGAAAATACAGCTAAGATGAATCTGACACAAGAAAAAGATAAGACCAGTCATATGCAGGCTAGTTATCTTGAGTATGTAACTGAGTTAAAGTTAATTGAAGAGCAGAATGCAGAGCTTACTGAGAATGTAAAGAGACTTCAGACTTCCTTGCAGGAAAATATCACAGCCAGCAAGTTAAGAGAGCAGAGAATTGAAGAATGCAATCAATTGTTGGAGCTTGAGAGAAAAGGTGAAGTTCAAAGCAGTGAGAATTCCTCAAAATTGATGATGGAGTATTCAAACTTAGAGCAGAGTAATCAATATGCCCTTGAGAATATGAGACGAGTTAAGAGAGAAATCGACAAGTTACAGGAGGAAGAAACTCAGATTCGTACAGAAGCCTCAAGTTCAGTGGCGCTTCGTCAAGAAAAAGAAGTAACTATTTCTGAATGTATGAAAAAACAGCAAGAGGATAGCATACAATTACTTAAGTTAGAAGAAAGATTAGTAAAACTGACAGAAACCAAAGATCTTATGACCAAAAACCATAAAGGTTTCTTTCATAAACGAGAAGAATTATCTAATCGAATCAATATGCTTGATAAGGATGCCTTTCGTTTACAAAACCAAAAAGAAAAATTAGCTGAAGTGATCGATACTCAAATTACATATATGTGGGACGAGTACGAACTTACGATATCAACAGCAAAGGAATATGAAAAAGAAGAGTATTTCAATTCTGCTGCAAACAAAAAGGGTATCTTAGAGATCAAGAATAACATAAAACAATTAGGTGATGTCAATGTCAATGCAATCGAAGAATATAAGAATTCTTCAGAGCGCTTTAGCTTTTTAACCACGCAACGAGAAGACTTGTTAAGAGCAGAACAAACCTTAATTGGTATCATTAATGAATTAGATGATGAGATGCGTCGTCAGTTTGAGGAAAAATTTGCTCAGATCAAGGAACAATTTGACGTTGTTTTCAAAGAATTGTTTGGCGGTGGTAAGGGTACATTAGAATTAACAGAAGATGAAGATATTCTGGAAGCAGGTATTCGAATTATCGCACAGCCTCCAGGAAAGAAACTTCAGAATATGATGCAGTTATCTGGTGGTGAGAAAGCATTAACAGCCATATCTTTGTTATTTGCAATTCAAAATCTAAAGCCATCTCCGTTTTGTCTCTTAGATGAGATCGAAGCTGCTTTGGATGACTCGAAT
>JAEYWQ010000341.1 GCA_023428885.1 Bacillota bacterium | reverse complement strand
TGTTGGAATATCAATATGGAATACTGTCCTTGTTTATTTTGGTGCAACGATTAAAAAATGCATTGACATTTTACTCCAGGGCAGTGCTCCATTTACTATGGTCTTAGCTCTTATCTTTATCACGTGTTTTATTATAGTTCTTGTATATTTCATTGCTCATAATAAAAGTGAAAAAGCAAGAATATAGTTAGGAAAGATGATTTTACTTGGCTTGCTCCTATATTTCTTGAATTTATAAGATATACTTGATATATTTATTCCAGTATAATGAAATTTGAAGAGCAAACAAGGTTGATATAAAGACCTTACTCATATTCGATACGGGAGGATGAAATGATGTATCAAAATTATATCTTTGATTTATACGGGACCTTAATTGATATCCGTACCAATGAACATAAGGCTTCCTTGTGGGAAAAGATGACTTACTTTTATGGCTATCATGGTGCTACTTATTCACCGAAAGAGCTTAAGAGAGAGTATCTGAGTTTGTGCTTACAAGAGGAAGAAAAGCTAGGTCAGATTGATTCTGAGATTGAACTTACGAAGGTATTCCGACAACTATTTCTGATAAAAGGGGTTATGGCGGATATCAATTTAGCTATTTGTGCAGGAGAGCTTTTTCGCATTCAATCTACACAATATCTTAAGCTTTATGATGGTGTAGTTGAAGTATTGGAGAAATTAAAAAATAGAGGAAAATCACTCTATGTATTATCCAATGCACAGAGAGTCTTTACTGCACCTGAGTTAAGGCTGTTAGGGATTGAACATTATTTTCATGGAATTTTTATATCATCCGATCATGCTTATAAAAAACCTTCCCCTAGGTTTTATGAAGCATTAATTTCAAAGTATCAACTAGATAAAAAGAAAAGTATCATGATCGGTAATGATCCAGTTACAGATATTAAGGGAGCTTATGAGCTTGGTCTTGACTCACTCTACATTCACTCTAATTTATCTCCTCAAGTGCTGGGCAAGCTAACTAGTAATTACTCCATAATGAACGGTGATGTACGCCAGATAAATAAATTAATATAGTAAATGTATCATAAATATAGTTGATTTTATATCATCTTTGTTATAAAATATGGTAATATTATATCCTATTTTTGAATTAAATATGGAAATATGGCAGGAACCAAAACTAATTATTTGAGGAGAGATGATATGAAAACTGTAAAAAAAATCATTGGACTTATGATGGCACTCATCGTTACTTTATCCATAAATCCAACGGTTGCGAAAGCAGCAACAGAAGATAGTATACCGAGTAAAGTAAGACTTTACTATAGTCAGGAGTCATCAGCAATTAAGATTGAATTAGCTGATATGGCACAGACCATTGGCAATATTAAAACGAATGACAAAAATTTATATGCCATGTTAACATCATCCTATTTAAACTATGAATCTGGAGAAGAATCCAGTCCTAGTGCAAAAAATGAGTATACTATAGGGGTTAGAAGTAAGAAAAATGGTACATATACCGTAAGCTTTGATATTCTTGATAAGGATAAAAAGAAAGTAGCAACAAAAGAAGTTAAAGTTTTTATTTATGATACACCGTTGAAGAGCATAACCTTTAACGGAAAGGAATTGAAATCTAACGAACTAACAGGTAAGAGTGCCAAAGTAAAAGTAACACTTACTTCTGGTAATGATATTAAAAAGTTAGAGTATGGAGTTTATGCAAGTCAAAAAGATGAATACGGAACTACAAGTGAATTTGTTTATAAAACATTCAAGAATGGAGCTGCAGTGACATTTGGAACAAAACCATATTACAGCGAAGCTGATTATTCCATGAATACTGAGTATTATTCTTCTGTATCAAAATCTCTATACACTAACATGGAGATTCCTACTTATATTGTCATTACCTATTATGATAAGTACACAAAACAAAACGAAACTTTTACGGATTACTACTATAAATATGTAGAATAAGCTGATATTAACCTGCCATTTTAAGAAAAACTATAATATTATGATGATTAGAAGCCTTTCCTCCATCGTTTCATTGATATGGAGTTGGGCTTCTTTTTTATATAGGAAATTTTGATGAATATTCTAAAAAACTTCATTATAGCTCCTTTTGTATAAAGAAGTTATATGGTAAAATATTCTTACATAACATCATGAATGAGAAGGCTGAATAAACACAACCTAGGCAAAGAATATTAATTACATTTTGAATTTTACTGCTACTTTATAGAACAATAATCTTAATATAAATGATGTTTAAAGTTGCCGAAGAATTAATGAGGAGGTAGGATCAATGGATGTTTTTAAAGAGTTTCTTGATAAAATAGATAATTCACAAAATAGAGCCAGAGTAGAAGAAGTGCTGCATTGGGTTTCAGATCACTTTCAGAATTTAGAGCCAAAGATTGCTTGGAACCAACCAATGTTTACAGATCATGGCACATTTATAATAGCTTTTAGTGTAGCAAAACCTCACATGGCGGTTGCTCCAGAAAGAGTGGCCATACAACATTTTACTGAGGAGATAGAAAAATCTGCTTATGAGTATACAAAAGAGTTAATTCGTTTTCCTTGGGATAAAGAAGTAGATTTTGCCTTACTTGAAAGAATTATCGAATATAATATTCTAGAAAAGAAAGAATGTACAACCTTTTGGAGAAAGTAAGATTAATAATTTGGTGAAAGTAATACGAAAGGAGAGACTAGCGATGGAAAATCAATCCATGAGTGATAACAAAGCAGCATCTCAGTTGATCGATGAAAGAATTGAAGAGTTAAACGATTGGCGGGGAAGGACGCTGTCAAAGATACGGAACTTAATAAAGCAAACAGATCCAGAGATCATGGAGGAATGGAAATGGAGAGGGGTATCATATGTACTGGTGAAACTTACAAAAATGTTGTGAAAATGACCTTTGCCAAAGGTGCATCCTTAGAGGATCCGTCTAAGCTGTTCAATTCCAGCATGGAAGGAAATACAAGACGGGCAATTGACATTCATGAAGGCGAGGAACTAAATGAGGAAGCTTTGAAAGCACTGATTCGTGCTGCAATTGCACTTAATCTATCAAATAAGAAACCAAGCCGTAAAAAAAAGAGTGAGCTTGTGGAAGAGTAAAGAATTATTTGTCTTGAAATTACCAAAAATATACAATTATCCACACTATCCACATTTGCCTGTGGATAATTTACAATTAATGTAAAAACTACTAAGAAACCTCATCCATTTGAGTAAACATGATTAGCTTTGTATGAAATTACGTAAGTGAGAGCGTGGTTAGGATAACTAATAGGATATGCTAAATTACATAATGTTAATGTTGAAGTTCCTAAAAGAAGTATTAGTGAAGATACTTTTTTTTAGGAACTTTGTTTGTTCACTTTTTAAGATAATTATGTTGAAAACTAGGTTTTTATCTACTTACTGAACATGCTAAAATATAACAAATAAGCTAATAGCGACGGTAAATTTCACAACAAAGGGACATAATTTTGGCACATGATTGAAGCACATAAACACACAAAGGAGTGAGTGGAAGTATGAAGCTTAATAGGAGTCAGAAAAACATAGTATCAAGTAAAAAACAGGGTGAATCAAATCGAACAAGTGTAAGCGTACAGTTAAAGACTTCCTTTAGAAAGGCGATTGGGATACTATCAATTATCATCTTGTTCTTAATGGTGCTGACCATAACCATAACCTTTACTAATAAATCAGTCTTTGAGACTTATGGTTCTGGACAAGGTCAAGTCGGAAGCCTTGAAATTAAATTCAATTCCTTACATTCACAATTACGATATCTAGTTTATGACTCCAAAACAGACACCAAGGAAGATACAATCACCCGTATTGAAGAGATATCAGAAGAGTTGGTAAATGATGCAGCTTCCCTTGCAGTTTTCATGAAAATGGATGAAAGCTTAGAAGCATACAATAGCATTATGAGCTTATTAAATGAATACTTACCAGTGAAAGATCAAATCATCAAATATGAACAAGATCAAGGAAAATATAATTCCACCAAATTATATAGTGATGAGGCTAGTAATCTAGCAAATAATATTGATAGCACTATTAGTACTCTATTTTCATTTATGAGTAAGCAAGGGGCAGCAATTAGTAATCAAACACTTGTGCTCAGTGTGCTAGCAACCATTGTTGCATTACTTATAATAGCTTTTTCATTAATTACTATCTTGAAAAGTGTCAATCAAACAATTAATGAGATTTGTGATCCTTTAAATCAATTAACCAAGGATTCACAAGAAATTGCACAAGGAAATTTACAAGTTAAGATAAAAAAAGAGGGAGATAATGAAATAGGTGTTTTGGCGCAAGGCTTGTCTCATACAGTGGAGTCTTTGAACATTTATATCAATGATATCTCAAACAAATTACAGCATATCGTAGAAAAGGACTTAACCATTGACTTGAATCAGGAATATGTTGGTGATTTTAAGCCCATTCAGATATCCTTATCGAAGATTCTAGACTTTCTGAATGAAGTATTTCGTAAGATTGAGCAGGCATCGTATGAAGTGTATGCTGGTGCCAGTCAGGTGGCGGATGGAGCAATGAATCTTGCTGAGGGTACCAACAACCAACATGATGCAATTCTTGATATCTCGTCTTCCATACAAAATATTTCTAATAATGCAAAATCGAATGAAGATCTCTGCGAGAAAGCAGATAAGTTATCAAGAAGTGCAAGAGCTAGTGCACAAATTGGTAGAGAAAAAATGAATGGTTTAGTAACTACCATGTCTGTCATCAATAATACAAGTCAACAAATCTCAGTAATTCTACAAAGTATCAATGAAATTGCAGAACAAACCAATTTACTTGCGTTAAATGCTCAGATAGAAGCTGCGAGAGCAGGAGAGGCCGGAAAAGGATTTACAGTGGTGGCCAATGAAGTAGCTAAACTTGCAGAAAGATGTTCTGCAGCATCTAACAAGACGGAAGAGATGATTAAGGCCACCTTGAACGCAGTTCATATGGGGGATAATGAAGTGAAAACTACTGCCCAGGTCCTTAAAGATACGGAAGATCATATTGAAATTGCAGCAGATGCAGTGAATCGTATCCTTGAAGAAACAAACAAACAACAAAGTGCAGTAGAGCATGTTTTAGATCAAATAAATAATATCTCTGATATCGTAAGAACAAATTCTGCGACTGCACAGGAAAGTGCAGCAGCAAGTGAACAGCTAACAGCTCAGGCAGAAATGTTGAGAACTTTGTTAAAATCGATGAGATTAAGAGACAGTAATTAATGCAATGAAATAATATATGATCACATTGAGTTAGCAAGCTGCCTTACTTGTGATGAATTAAAAAAATGGCTTTGTCTCCTTTTATAAACGAGGCAGAGCCGTTTTTTTGTACGAAAGCAAAGTGTGGTATTAACACTAATTAACAATAAAATATTGACTGGACTTTACTTAAAGTAGTAGAATGGAATTATATGGGAAAACACACATAATGATAAAAATAAGGAAGGGATAAGAATAGGAATGGAGTGTGTATAATATGAAACTGAATAAGGTGATTAGTTTAGTTGTTAGTCTATTAATGACAGTAACTCTTGTTGCCTGTGGTGATTCCAAAAGCAATAGCGTTACTAGGGAAAATGTAGACTCAAAAGAAAATATTTCAGAACAAGTCAGTCCAACTAAGATGGAGCAGGAATCAACTCCGACGAATGAAGTTGTACAGGTTACGGCAACCCCAACGTTAGCTCCAACGGTAACTCCACGACCAACGCTTGCTCCAGGGGAAGAGCCGGTGGTATATATGACAAGCGATATCAGTCCTGAAGGATTAAAAGCAGTTTATGATGCCTTAGGCTGGGAGCCAGAAGGAAATGTGGCTGTGAAATTAAGCACAGGGGAACCGCCTAGAAGTTATTATTTGAAACCAGAACTTATTAAAGATCTTGTTCAATCACTCAATGCTACAATTGTGGAGTGTAATACAGCCTATGGTGGTAAGCGTATCGCAACAGAGATGCACATGCAAGTTGCTAAGGATCACGGATTTACGGATATTGCTGAAGTGGATATCTTAGATGCAGAAGGTTCCATGATACTTCCGGTCGTAGGGGGAACCCATCTCAAAGAAAATCTTGTAGGCTCACATTTTGCTAATTACGATTCCTACCTTGTACTTTCTCACTTTAAAGGCCACGAAATGGCTGGTTATGGAGGCGCTATAAAAAACATTTCAATTGGTTTCGGTTCACAGAAAGGGAAATCTCTAATACATACTGCCGGTAAAAGTGAAGTTGGTATATACGGTGATCAAGATGACTTCCTGGAATCTATGGGAGATGCAGGGAAATCAGTTGCTGATAGTCTAGGAGATCATATAGTTTATATTAATGTTTTAAATAATATAAGTATTGATTGTGACTGTAACGGTTATCCTAAGAAGCCTGATATCCATGATATTGGTATATTGGCATCCACTGATCCAGTAGCCTTAGATCAAGCTTGCATTGATCTTGTATATGCTGCAGAAGGTAATGAATCATTGATTCGCAGAATTGAGTTAAAGAATGGACTTCATACATTAGAGCATGCCGAGCAAATTGGCCTTGGCTACCGGGTGTATCAGTTGGTGAATGTAGATGATTGATATCTTACATAGGGAATATATTTATCTAAGATACTATTTTTTCGTTCAGTTTGACCAGATTTTTCAATATTGGTTGTTAGGCATGGTAATTGGATCCATTGTATCGGTATTTGGAAAGGAACGTATCCATCAGTTATTTCGCAATTTAAATAAAACGAAATTGGGGATCCTAGGTATCGTACCAGCTTGTATCCTGGGCATCGCTTCTCCTCTTTGCATGTATGGAACGATTCCAATCGCTGCTTCTTTTTCTGCAAAGGGGATGAGAGATGATTGGCTGGCAGCATTTATGATGGGATCAATCCTACTTAATCCCCAGCTGATTATATATAGTGTTGCACTGGGGACAACAGCCTTAGTTGTGAGAATCGTTACTTGCTTCCTATGCGGTATTGTGGCAGGAATAGTGGTACACATATTTTATAAGAATAAGTCCTTCTTTGATTTTTCTAGTTTTGCAGAAGGAAAAAGTCGTGATACCCA
>JAEYWQ010000287.1 GCA_023428885.1 Bacillota bacterium | reverse complement strand
TTGTCCTCCATAGTCAAGAAATCTACCTTTTTTCATAATAACCTCTTTCTCTATCTTGAATTTAACAACTAGCTACAAGTAATGTATCAATAAATTTTACATTTTTGCACAACTCCCATCAATTTTTGAATCTTTTTTAGATCCTTTAATCCATCCGTCTCTACCCCGCTACTTACATCAATTGCGTAGGGCTTAGTATTGGCTAGAATCTGTGTAACATTCTCTGGGGTAATTCCTCCCGCCAGGAAAAACTCCCTCTTATTATCACTTAGTAGCTCATGGTCAAAGCTTTTTCCACTTCCACCATATTCATGCTTCGTATAAGTATCAAATAGAAGATAGTCTGCGAAGCTTTTCTGGTACTTAAGCACATCTTCCTTTGATTGAACCCGACAGGCGCGAACTACAGGAACATTTAGCTGTTTAATCTGCTTCACATAGTCTTCATCCTCATCGCCATGAAGCTGAACGATATGAATTACACCCTCATAAACTAATTGCTGAATAAGCTCAATGGATTCGTTTACAAAAACCCCAACCACTTGTATCTCTGGCTTAAGCATCTTTCTTAATTCTGACGCTTGTTCCTTTCTGACTCTTCGCTTTTCTCCTGCAAATACAAAGCCAACATAGTCTGGCAGATATTGATTTACATAAGAAATGTCCTCTGCTCTCTTCAAACCACAGATCTTAACTTTCATCCAAATCCCCTCGTAATTCTTCCAGCATCTGCTTTTTATTCTTTGCTCTCATTAGACTTTCACCGATCAGTACTGCGTTGACCTTGGCTTCCATTAATTCCTTAACCTGTTGATAGGAATCAATTCCGCTTTCTGCAACGAATATGATATCCTCTGGAACCAAAGATCGAAGGTGCAAGCTGTTTTTGATATTCACTTCAAAGGTTTTTAAATTTCGATTGTTTACTCCAAGTATACGGGCTCCAGCACGCACTGCTATCGCTACCTCTTCTTCGTCATGTGCCTCCACGAGTGCTGATAAAGAAAGCTGATCACAAAGATTGATGAAAGATTTCAGCTCAGCTTCTGAAAGCAGAGAGCAAATCAGTAAAATACAATCAGCTCCAAGCACTTTTGCCTGATAGATCTGGTATTCATCCACCGTGAAATCCTTTCTAAGGACCGGAATATGAACCCTTTCTTTAATCTCTTTTAGATACACATCACTACCCAGAAAGAATTCTGGTTCCGTAAGAACAGAAATACAGTCAGCGCCCGCCGCTTCATATTCTTTTGCTATAGAAAGATATGGAAAGTGCTCAGCTATAAGGCCTTTCGAGGGCGATGCCTTTTTTACTTCACAGATAAAGTGCATACCTGGCTGCTTTAATCGATTTTCAAATAAAAATGCTTCTTTTGGATTATGAAGAACAGCCATCTCCTTAATCTTTTCAAGTGAGATTGAGTTTTTGTCCCTCTCCACCCGCAATTTGGTGGATGCTGCAATGGTATCTAATATCATAAATCCCTCCTAGTTCTTATTGATTTGATAATTCTATAAAACGCTCTAATTGTCGTATTGCTTTCTTGCTATGAATTATGTCTCTGGCAATCTCAACTGCTTCTTTCATAGATACCTGCTCTCTTGCCAAATAGATACATACTGCAGCATTTAAGATTACTGCATCTGCTTTTGCACTTGCTTCCCCATTTAAGATAGAACGAGTAATTCTTGCATTTTCCGTAGGATCACCGCCAACTAATTCCTCTTTGTTACACTTGCTAAGACCAAAATCCTCTGGTTCTAAGGTATAGCAGCTCAACTTACCGTCACGAATTTCACAACATGTTGTCTTTGCACTTAGTGAAACTTCATCCAACCCATCCTGACCATAAACAACCATGCCTCGTTTCACACCAAGATTTAATAGTACCTCTGCTAATGGATAAACCAAATCTTCCTCATAAACTCCAAGTAGTTGCAGATTTGCTCCCGCTGGATTAGATAAAGGCCCCAAGATATTAAATATCGTGCGAATTCCTAGCTCACGACGTACAGGCGCAACATATTTCATAGCTGAGTGATAGGTCTGTGCAAACATAAAGCACATTCCAATCTCCTTTAAGATTTCCGCGCTTTTAAGCGGAGAAACCATAATATTAACACCAAGTGCTTCTAACACATCAGCTGCTCCACATCTGCTAGAAACAGATCGATTGCCGTGCTTAGCTACTGGTATGCCTGCTGCAGAAACCACAAAACTCGTAGTAGTTGATATGTTAAAGGTATTTGCCTCGTCCCCACCGGTTCCTACAATTTCAAGGACATCCATATCATGAAGTAGACGTAGACAATGTTTTCTCATACCCGCCGCTGCAGCAGTAATCTCCGTAATTGTTTCCCCCTTCATACGTAAGCCGGTAAGATATGCACCCATATGCGTCTGTGAAGCCTCACCGCTCATGATTTCATCCATAACAGCCTCTGCTATGGTATAACCTAAATCTTCTCCATTAACTATCTTATAAATCGCCTCTTTAATCATATAAATAACCATGCCTTTCCATATGCTTCAATTTTGGGTTTCTCTAAACTCGGAGCAAGAAATTCTCCATGATCTTATCTCCGTTAGGCGTTAATACAGATTCTGGGTGAAATTGAACCCCATAAATGTCGTAATCTTTATGCTTTACTGCCATGACTTCTCCATCATCTGCAGTTCCTATCACATGTAAGGTTTCTGGTAGCGTCTTGTTATCTGCTGCTAATGAATGGTATCTTGCAACTGATAAAGTTTCCTCTAAATCGTGAAACAATAAAGAGTTTGTATCTACCATGACTACACTTTGTTTTCCATGCATAAGCTCCTTTGCATAAGTAATGCTAGCTCCAAAGACCTCACAAATTGCTTGATGTCCAAGGCAGACTCCAAGGATTCTGCTGTCCTCCTTGCATTCTTGTATCAGCTCTTCGCAAACTCCTGCATCAACTGGACGGCCCGGTCCAGGAGATAATATAATATGAGAAGGCCTTAAGGCTTTGATCTCATCAATGCTTAATTCATCATTACGAATTACCTTAATTGTCTGTTGTAGCTTAGGATTCTTTTTTAATATAGTTCCAATGAGTTGAACTAGGTTGTAGGAAAAACTATCATAATTATCAATTAGTAATATCATTATCCATTCACCTCACTTGCTCGCAATATGGCATCAATGACTGCTTGAGCTTTATTAGCACTTTCTTCATATTCCAATTCAGGAACACTATCTGCAACAATTCCAGCACCCGCTTGCACATAAACTTTGTTTCCTTTTTTTACGGCTGTACGGATGGCGATACAAACATCCAAATTCCCTGAAAAATCTATATATCCAATAGCACCACCATAAATTCCACGAGCTTGGGGTTCTAATTCATTGATAATCTCACAGGCACGGAATTTCGGAGCACCGGATAAGGTTCCTGCTGGTAAGATTGCATTCACAGTATCACAGCAATCTTTGTCTTTTAATAAGGTTCCAGTAACGGTAGATGTAATATGCATAATCTTAGAATACCGATTTACTTTCATATACTCTTCCACCTTGACTGATCCGAATTCTGCGATCTTACCGATATCATTTCTGGCAAGGTCCACTAACATGTTGTGCTCGGCGCATTCCTTGGCATCTGCCAATAACTCTTTTTCTAGTGCCACATCTAATTCCTTAGTTGCTCCACGAGCTCTTGAAC
>JAEYWQ010000246.1 GCA_023428885.1 Bacillota bacterium | reverse complement strand
AACAATAGTAATAAAGTGTATGGGAGGCAGAAACTGTTTACCGTTCCAAGGGAGTTATAGAGGAATGTAGCTAATCTAAATATAGCCCAAAAAAGGCTGTCCCATGATTATTGTACCGAGTACGTTTCCCTACTCACACAAATTGTTGAGTAGGGAAGCGTCCTAGCCATAATTATGAGACAGTCTCCTTTATTGTGTTTTTACTATCTGTTTTCCTGTTCTGCTTTGTCAAATAAAACTTGAAGATTGCGAGGAATTAGGTGAAGATATTCCACTAAACCCAGACGATCAAGTTTATATCTTAATAGCTCAGGAAGGCTTTCTTTGGTAGTACCTGCCAAAAGAAGCTGCGTCTCTTCCTCGGAGAATTCTACATATTCCTTACTTTCTTTATCCACGTGTTTATTCATTGGACAAGCAAGTTGACATTTCATACAACCATGTAAACAGTTATGAGCCAAAGGCGAAAGCCAGTCAGGAAACTCACATAAATCGATAAATTCGTTGAGATAGGTCATACATCTTTCCACATGAATCATCTGCTCATCTTCAAGGATAGCCTTAGTCGGACAGTTATTCATACAGGCTTTACAGGAATCACATTCCTCCATCCGACATAACTCTCTCCATATGTACTCTTCGCAGGTAATATCTGTATAAAAAGCCTGCAATCCTATAAAGCTCCCAAAGTCAGACGTATAAGTAATATTGTTTCGTCCATATTTGCATAAACCGCTCCGCACAGCTAGCATCTTCATGGGAAGACCATAAGTTTCCTGAACATGATATCCCATATGATTCAAATGCTCATTTAAGTAGTTCTCGGTATCAAGATGTTGATTTGTTATAATAGGTTCATTCATGATTGGTATTTTTTTGCCCTTCCAATGAAAGTAGAGTGGAATCAACATGTGCTGTCTTGCCACAAGGATGACAGAACGAATTGGAAATTCACATTCTGGTAAGGTAAAATCATAAAAGTCGTTTACTATTAAATTTGTAATATCAGTAAGAGAACTACTAGATCTTAAAGCATCAATATTTTCTTTGAGATCCTCTAGCATCTCTAAAGGGATCATCGTATACCTACTTTGTAAATTATGTAGAACATATAATATATCTTGATTCATTGCTGAACTCCTTTCGAATGAACCACCAAGGTATATACATTCGTTTCGAGAATGGAGGTCACGCATTTGAGTGCGAATATACTCTTAGTGGGTTATTGAAAAAGACCTCCTAGAGTGTTAGCAATGCTGTTATTGTTTCGTTTCATAAAATTCACAACCTTTCTAGTTTATTAGAGAATTTACCATTTATTCTCATAAATATATTATAATAATATAATAGGGTTGTCAAATAGATTGAAAATAGAAATAAACTCTAAAATCAAAGAAGGGTCTGCCTCATAATTATTATTTCTTGGATGTTTCCTTACTCACGTATACAGGTGAAAAGACCAAGGGAACAGTATAGTTGGCACATAACATGTGTACATCTGCCATGTCCCCTTGGTCTGTACAATTTTCGAATAAGTAAGCCATAATCGTACAAAAAATCGTACGCTTCTTGCCTTACATATTCCCAAAATTGTTCGTTCAACAGTATACTTAGAGTAGGGAAACATCCAAAAATAATTATGATACATACCCTCTATGCTCATATCAACGATTCCGTCTTGCACGATTTGTGCTAAGCGTTATGTCATAAAACCTGTACCCGATAAGCAGGAGACTGAGGTGGTATACTAAGAGTCTGGAATATAGCATGCTCTACCCATACTAGCTGGCCTGGTTGGATATCTGCTAATGTAATGTTTTCATTATCTCGATTTAGTATCACTGTGTCATCTGAAATAGTAAAAACAAACTGATCATTGATGTCATAAGGGTTTCCGGTGGTTAGAAATCCATTATTAGTATCAGTACTCACAACGCGGTCTGTTGTTATATTCACAGAAGTATCTTCTCGCAACACGATAATTCGGTAAGCGCTTGATTGAGGAGGTATACTTCTTGTCATTGCAGAAGAGAAAGCAGCATCGATTCGCATGCCCGTGGTTAAATCAAACATACTAAGTGATGTTCCGTTTCCATCTATGATTATGGTTTCATCCCCAACATTGAGCCTTACTTCCTGCATGTAAATCATATTGTTTTCATTAAGATCTTCGTAAGAGATAAGTACATAACCGGTACTCTTGGTATCTGCAACGACTTCCTCGATGATAGCATTTTCTACATGAATTGTCGAACCACTTGGTAATAGATCCTGCGAGTTGTCACTATTAAGATTCATAATCTTCCTTTACGATATATAACATTCTAGTTGTATTATATGTGAGATGCGCAGAAAGTTACGAATTTCAATGACCTTAATGAATTAAATAAGACGAGATTAGCAAAACAGGGCCACTAATGATAGCGCCCCTGTTCTGCTTTTATTACATATATACGAAAAAATCTACGAATGAGTGATATTCATCCTCATCACCAGTGCATGGTTTGTCATAAAAGGAGTATCACTACTGCAGCCAATGAAGTCTTTTCCAAACATATCATACAAATTACCCGTGATACTTAATTCAGGAAGTCTTCCAAGTATTCTTTCACCATCTGTAAGGTAAGCATCCTGGACCGGGGTAGCGAAGTCGCCGCTATTCGTATAATCGCCTCCAGCGGTAATCTTGGCTAAGACAGCAAGTTCCCCGCCCAATAATTCCTTAAGAGTTCTGTCGCCATATGCTACATTAAGGGAAGGGCTGGTTAGGGAAGGAACATCATCATATTGTCCTCCGGCTGCGCCTGTGAGAGGAAGTGAGAAGAGACTTGCATTCTTCTTGTCTGTAAAAGCATACTTAATCAAACCATGATCAATCAGAGCTAGGCGGTTTTGGTCGGATACTGTGCCTTCCATATCAAAGAATGGAAGGTGATAACGGGTATCACTCCTATCCTGATATAAACTGAAATCTTCATGAAAAACCTTAGTATTTATCTTATCTGTAAATAAGGATACACCGGTTCCTATGGTTTCCCCATTCAGTGATTCTGTGAATTTGCCAAGAACTTCTTCTTGTGAAAGGATAACTGGCATTCTGTCTTTTGGAAGGCTGGCGCTGATTAGATAAGCATCCAAACTGTTTCTTGCTTCTTTTAGCATCTCTTCGAAATTATACTCTCTGCTAATGTACACGATAAAGGAATCAAAGACATTCACAGAATTTTTATACTTAACTACAAGACCCATATCAATTGTTTTGTCATAATTTATATAATTTAGTCCTGCATCATTGCTTAAGCTAACTTGAGTCTCAGTTAATGACATTTTATTGCTTAAAAGAAACTGAGGGTATTCCTTGAGCAGTATTTCCAAAAGTCGTTCCATATCATGTATGTAGACATCCTCTGATAAATCGATTTTTCTTAAATCCCTAACTCTCTCTATGTTTTTTTCTGGCTCATAGGGATATGGGGTTTGACTTGCCAGATTAGCTTCTGCCTGATCCCAAGTTTCTTTCGTTGGTTCCCCGTAACAACCAGCAATTCCTATATATCCATTATCATAGATACGACAACCACACTTGGTTAAATTCTTCTTTCTGATTGCATCAATCTTGGTACCGGTCACATTGATCGATATCTCATTGATGGTTTCCATATATAATTCTTTTATCATAACGACCTCCATTTGCTAACTGTAATATTCCCTGGAACAAGGAATATTACTTACTGAACATTAATTGAGTTCACACGGATATAGGGACCTCCGAAACCGACAGTCAGAGGATATTGTTCCATTTTACCACAGCCTCCAAGGGCAAACGCATGGAGTTCAACTGTATCCGATACACCGTCAATCTCGTTTAGTGTCTCCATCACATTGCCTGAAATAACCGATATCTTAACTGCTTCTGCAATCTTTCCGTCCCTGATCATATAGGCTCTGTGAGGTGCTATGGTAAAGGTTGTCATTCCAGAACCATGTGAGATGGAATCAATGTAGATACCATGGGAAACCCCAGCAATTAACTCCTCTTTAGTCATAGATCCGGCATCTATATAAGTTGTTGTCATACGGACAATTGGTTCAAATTCAAAGTTAATCGCTCTAGCATTACCAGTTGGTGTTTCCTCTAAATCAGCCGCTGTCACTGAATTATGTAATCTACCTGTGAGAATACCGTCCTTAATGATATAATTTTTCTTAGCCTTACAACCCTCATCATCATATGGAACGTAGCCAGAACCATTGACTAATCCAGTATCTATAATACTTAGAAGTGGAGCACCCACTTTCTTACCGATTGCCCATTCCTGCTTCATAGT
>JAEYWQ010000211.1 GCA_023428885.1 Bacillota bacterium | reverse complement strand
GTCCTGAAGATGTTCGAATCGTGATGACGGCACTTCCTCTGGATTTTGCATGTAGATTTCCCCATTGGCTAACGCTGACAACCGAAGGGTTGGAGGAAACATAGAAAATCTTATCCGTTGTATTTGAAGGTGCATAAGAAAGTTTGATTTTGTAGGTTTCATCCATAGCCATTACCCGTGAACTTTCTGATAAAGAAAGGGTGGTGATTGGCTTTAATGCTAGATTGACAACGTGAACTGTTTTGTTTCCTCTATAGTCTACAGCATAGAAGGTGTATTCTCCAGACTTCGTGAGACGAAGAGTATTAGCTCCATCTTTTAGCGTGAGTCCTGTTCCTAGGCTTCCTGAGGTAAAATCAGATACCGTCTTTTTGCCCTTAACATAGCGAACTGTTTTTACATCACTTAATTCATCGATCACTTTAAAGTTTAATGTTATAACCTTGTTATCAATGGAATAATGGTAGGAGGTAGAAATGGTTGGAGCTTGTGAATCATCAACTACGTTATAAGTATATATAGTCTCATTGCCTGCATAATCGCTGATATAGAAGGTGAATAAGCCACCTTTATTTAGTTCTAAGCTTTTGCCTGTAATTTCGGTTCCAGCGGTTCCTTTCTTAAAGGAAGCTGCGCTCTTCTTACCAGATAGATATCGCATCACACGGATTCCAGAGTTACCTTCGTCTTTTGGATATAATCCAAGCATAATTTTACTTTGGTCAAAATACGTATTAATGTTTAAGATAGGTGCTTTTGTATCGATTACTAGGTATGCCATGGACTGAACCATCATATATGCATTTGGAATTCCAGGAACCGCTACACTACCCTTAAGACTCACCAATGGTTTTACGTTCATAGTGATAACGTCTTTCACACTTTTTGGACTTAGGTGGTTGCTACAGGAGTATAACATAGCTGCAAGACCAGTAATATGTGGCGCGGCCATAGAAGATCCAGATAAGGATTCATAGCCACCAACAACGGTACTTAGTATATTCATACCAGGAGCAGCAATATCTACAGTTTTTTCACCATAATTTGATTTTGTTGTAAGAGCACCATATTCGTTGATAAAGGTCACTGACATAACGTTAGGCAGTGCATAATTTGCAGGATACATAGGAGTTGTGTCGTTATTCGCTCCAGTATTGCCGGCAGCAGTTACGAATAACATTGGAGCTTGTGCAATGGTTTGTTCTAATGCTTTACTATATACAGAAGATCCCCAACTTAAGTTAACAACATCTGCCCCCATAGTAGTAGCATATTTGATGGCAAGAATTGCATCGGCTATACTTCCTTTTCCATTAGGACCACCATGAATCTTTAGAGCCATAATTTTAACATCGATATTAGATGCGATACCAGCGATACCGATATTGTTATTCGCAGTAGCTGCAATGATTCCTGCGATATGTGTTCCGTGGTCATCATTATCATCAGAAGCAGCACGAATTTCTTCTGTTTTAACATCCATCTCATAATGACAAACGGTATTGTCGCTATTATAAAAATCCCATCCAAAGATATCGTCTATATATCCATTCTTGTCGTTATCAATACCATCCCCTGCTATTTCCTTTTTATTAACCCACATAGAATTCATCAAATCAGGATGGTTGTTGTCAACACCAGTATCGATGACAGCAACTACGACTTCACGGGTATTGATATCTTTTTTATTATATAGTGACCAGGCTTGAGGAATTTCTAAATCCACATCTTTTGCAGATGATATGCTAAAGAGCTCATCGCCTACTAGCTGGGCATAGTAGCCTGGATTTTCGTGTCCCCATTGTGCGGAGGAATAAGTATCTTGGGTATAACTTAGTTCCAATTCCTGATTATAATCAACGGCTGTGAGCAAAGAAGAGTCAGATAGGTCGTCAAAAATCTGAGCAGCAGTTTCCTTGCTGTCAGCTTCAATCAACATGAAATTCTCAAAGTCCTGAACAATATTAATCTGATTGTAATACGAATTAAGAAGGGAGTTTTTTTCTTCTGTTTCAATATCAGAATTCCATAACAAAATAATCTCTTTTGATAATAGAGTATTAGATTGCTCACTCAAAACATTCGTCGTTGAAAAGTTATCTATATAGTTATCACTTTTGGTCAAAGAGAGCCCTACAAGCATTGCAAGCATTAAGTATTTAATTTTTTTTGAATGTATTCTCATCGTATATTTGCTCCTTAAGGGCATTAATATGTAGTGCTATGGTATATAGAGAAAATAATAACATAACTGTCCTATATTACAATCATTGCTTTATACAAAGTTTAGGTTGTTTTAATGGCACTTCTATGGCAAAATAATTAAGAAGTGATTACGATTTGTAAACTGTTAGGAGGCTTATATGAAGATTCTTATAATTGACAACAGTGAAACTACATACCATGTACTAGCCGAGCTGCTTAAAAATATTGTATTGGATATTGAAGATATTGATATCAGTTATTCCTATGAATCAGCAGCCCGTATGATAGTTGATAAAGGATATGTATTAGTTTTTGTAGCGACAAAGTTACAGGACAAGGATGGTTTTCATATTGTCGAAAGTCTTCGTGCAACTAATAATGATATAGCTGTTATCATGTATGGAGAGGACTTGGTAGCAGAAGATTATATAAAAGCTATACAATGTAGAGCTTTGGATGTATTAAATAAACCTTTTGAAAAGAAAAGGCTTGAACAGGCAATGCTTCGGTATTTTCAAACCAGAGAACAAGAAAGAGCACAACTGCTTAAAGTACGTGAGCGTTATGTTCATCTGACAAATGACTTAATTGAATTGTCTTTTATATATGCTGTGTTGTTTAATGGAGAACTAAACTGGGAATTAAAGAATTATCAGCATTTATTAAATATGGGTGATATGGGCTACGTTATTTATGTTTCTTATGACAAAGATGTCTTAGGAATTCCATTAGCCTTAGAGAGATTATCCAAGATACTCAAGAAAAATGCACCACAGGGTTATCAGAGTATTATCAGTAGAGAGAGTCCTAAAAGCCTCGTTATTTTCCTTATGGAGAAGCATGGTATAGAGCGTAAGCGCTATCGTGGGGCTGCTGAGCATAACAAGTATGTTGAGCTTATACGAAAAGTATTTCATGAGATGTTTCATATTGAAATTAAAATTGGGGTTGGAAGCGAAAAAGGTCTTGATAAAATTCCGCTCTCTTATGAAGAAGCAGTAAGAAATATTAAGGGAATGAATCATGGAACTATAGATATTGTATCACCTATAGATCGAGAACAGATAAAACTCTATGCAGAATTTGAGGAGAAGTTCTTAACGAATATCAAGGAAGGAAATCAGGAAGCATTAAATAATCTTCTTGTATTACTGGACTTGATGCAAGGTTATAGCATAATTGAAAGAAAGAATAAAATTCTGGAACTTTATGTAATGGCATCACATATTGCACGAACTGAAGGCAAGAATGAGAGTGATTTTACGAACTATATGGAATTAGGTCACCAGCTCTATTCTCTTGACGTAGATAATCTTAATTCTTGGGCATATCGCAATGTCTGCTATATTGTTAAGTCCATACGAGATGCACAGGGTTCATATTCTCTTCAGGATATTCGAAAAGCACTTCACTTTATTGATAATCATTATGATGAGGATATTACCTTGGAGAGTGTTTCTTCCATATTAAACTTAAGTCCGCAGTATTTTAGTCGCGTCTTCCACGAAAAAACTGGAGTTACTTTTGTGGACTATTTGACGCGCGTTCGAATAAAGAAGGCAAAGGAATGGTTAACCTATTCTCAGAACAATGTTCAAGAGGTCTGTTTCAAAGTCGGGTATAAGGATCCAAACTACTTTACACGTGTATTTAAGAAGACAGTTGGAGTGACCCCAAGGCAATATAAAGCTCAGAAATCCTTTTAATTTTAACACTGATGATGAAAAGTTACTATTCAGCCTATTTGGCTGAAGGTAACGAATAAAAAAATATTTGACGAATAAAATAATTTGTGATATAGTAATCTAGCTATGGAAGAGGTCTTTTTTTTATGCCTAAAAACAGTGAAGGCCTGTATCAACTCTTTGTCTTAATTAAAAAAGTGATTTTTTTATTAGGAAGAGAAGTTACATGTTAACACATAAACAAACTAGATCATTGAATCGGCATATTCAAGAATCATAATAGTTTTGTTTACCACGAAAAATTAACGGAGGTGGAAGTTGTGCGAGTAAAAATCACATTGGCATGTACAGAATGTAAACAACGTAATTACAACACTACGAAGGAAAAGAAAAACCATCCTGATAGAATGGAAACCAAGAAGTATTGTAAGTTCTGTAAATCACACACATTACACAAAGAAACCAAATAATTGATACCTTTTATTAAGGAAGGAAAGTGAGATTATGGGAGAAACAACTGCAAATACTACAGAAAAAGCTCCAAAGAAAAGCTGGTTTAAGGGTCTTAAGTCTGAGTTTAAGAAGATTATCTGGCCAGACAAAGAATCTCTTGCTAAACAGTCCTTAGCTGTTGTTGTTATATCAGTTGCTCTAGGTATCGTTATAGCGATTGTTGACTTTGCTGTAACGGTTGGTATTGATCTAATATTAGGATAGGGTGATGATATGTCAGAGGCTAATTGGTACGTTGTTCATACC
>JAEYWQ010000192.1 GCA_023428885.1 Bacillota bacterium | reverse complement strand
GTGGTACAATCGATCCAATGCAGGAAGACTTTTCTGCTTTTGTGTTTAAAATTCAGGCTAATATGAACAAAGCACATCGTGACCGTATTGCATTTATGCGTATCTGTTCCGGTAAATTCAATGCAGGGGAAGAGGTATTTCACGTTCAGGGGGATAAGAAGCTTAGATTATCCCAACCACAGCAATTGATGGCTCAAGAGCGTAAGATTTTAGAGGAAGCATACGCTGGTGATATTATCGGTGTATTTGATCCTGGTATTTTCTCGATCGGGGATACTCTTTGTATGCCAGGTAAGAAATTCGAATATGAAGGAATTCCAACCTTCGCACCAGAACATTTTGCTAAGATCCGTCAGGTTGATACGATGAAGAGAAAGCAGTTTATCAAGGGTGTTACCCAGATAGCGCAAGAAGGTGCCATCCAGATCTTCCAGGAGTTTAATACTGGTATGGAAGAAATTATTGTAGGTGTTGTAGGTGTTCTTCAGTTTGATGTATTAAAATATCGATTAGAATCAGAATACAATGTTGAAATTCGGATGGAAACATTACCGTATGAATATATCCGTTGGATTGAGAGTTCGGATGTAGAAGTAGCTTCCTTAAGTGTTACTTCAGATACGAAGAAAATTAAGAATATGAAGGGCAATCCTTTATTACTATTTGTACATGCTTGGAGTATCAATACAGTACTTGATCGTAACAAAGGCTTAGTCTTATCGGAATTCGGTAGAGATTAAGAGTTTAGTTGGATATTAACTAATTATGTAAAAGCAAGACCTTGAATTAAGGTTCTTGCTTTTTTTATTTAATAGGAAATTGCGTCGCATTTCCTATTAAATAAAAAGCCCTTCGGGCATGATGCGCAGCTTCGCGCGCGGAACAAAAGTGTGTGCTTACGTTAAACTACATCGCGAGAGTGTGCGAAGCACACTTTTGTTCTTTGCTCGAAAGCAAAGTGATCAGATGATAGATGGTTGAAAGGGATTATTCAGCCTAATCTCATAGGATTTACCTCAAGATTTCAAATTATACATGGAAAAATAAGAAAAATAAAAAGTGTGGAACCTTTTCATACTTGAAAACGTCTAATGTTTAAGAGTATACTATAAGATATATTTGTACGATTCTACAAAATATTTTATAGGGGGAAAAGGAGATGGAAGCAGTTACAGGCTACGATCTAGAGAGCCTGATGCGTACGTATGGTAATGATGTATTAAGAACAGCGTATATGTATGTGAAGGATGTTCACACTGCAGAAGATATCTTTCAAGAAGTCTTTATCAAAGTGAATTCCAATTTGCATAATTTCCAGGGGAATAGCAGTATAAAAACCTGGATTATACGGATTGCCATTAATACTTGCAAAGATTATCTAAAAAGTGCGTATAGCAGGCGAATTGTTCCGATGGAAGAATTCATGGAAGATAGTATAACCGCAGAAGATAGCTATGCAGATATTGAACGACAAGAAACCATTCAATCGGTAAAGGATGCGGTTATGGAGTTACCAGAACATTATAAGGATGTCATAATGTGTGTGTATTTTCAAGAGATGAGCATGGACCAGGCGGCCCAGATGCTAGATTTGCCAGTAGGAACGATTAAGAGTCGGTTAGCGAGGGCAAAGGAAAAATTAAAAGAAATTATGGAAAGGAGGCTTTTGTATGAAAACACCTAAACAGGATCAATTTGATGCTTTTTTAATAGATGAGTCAGATGAGTATTTATTAAAGATGACAGAAGAGCTCAAAGAAGATTTATGTGATCTTAAAGTAAGTGAAGATTTAATTGCTAGAACATTAGCAAGAATTTCTGAGCAAGCTAAGGATGAAGATAAGAAGGAAGAATCAAATGTAGTAGCAATCAGAGATATAAAAGCCCCTGTTAAAAATAGAAGAGCTTATCAATGGATCAAACCATTATCTGTAGTAGCGGCAGCTTGCTTTTTACTGTTCCTTGGTGCAAATATTGCAAAGAATGGTTTATTTATAGGTAATAAAAAGAGTATGTCCGAATCTTCAGCATATGATATGAATGCCACGAGTATAGCGGGAGATGGGCGCGTAGAAATGAAAAATGATGTAGTGTTAAAAAGTGCAGAAGTAGTAGAGGATCGTGTTCAGTCGCAGATTACAAGCGAAAATCAACAGGCTGGTGATAGCTTGGTCGCTCCACAAACTACAGAGCAAGCTAAAACTGATAAGGACAATGGTAAAGGGTCAGATAACAATATGCTATATTATACTGCATTAGAGAATACTGCATATAATAGAGCATTAGAAGCTGCAAGGAGCTCTGCTAATGATGAGGCTAAGATTTATGAGTTTGCTCAAAGCAGTGATGACATGAAAACAACGTCACTTCTATCACTACTCACTTCTGAAGAACTAGGAGTTACCACAGAAGAGGCCAATGATGAATGGGAGTATTATCTTGTATTTTCTTTGGGAGAAGAGGATGCTGTAACATATCAGATTGGTAGATCTAAGTTTGTGCTAGCAACAAACTATCATGGAGATGAGGAAGCAATTCAAATTATTTACCAGATGAAGAATGTAGATAACTTCCTAGAGAGTTTAACAGGATTCTTAGAGTAAGACAAAATTAAGGGTAATATAGATAATAAAGAAATGAATAGAGATAATAAGAGCAGGCTTGGTCATTCGACATAAGCCTGCTTTCATATTGTTATACTTCTTCAATTTCTTCTTCGGCCTTCTCTTCTTCTACTTTTTCATCCTGATCAGCTGTGATATTGATGGAAACATATTCACGATTCTCAGCAGAGGAATCTGCGCTATCCGTAGTATCAAAATCTTCTAATTCATCATCGAAATCATCAAAATCATCAGATGATTCTTTGCAAACATATTTCTTGAAGAAATAGTAAGCGCCACCTGCTAAAGCAGCGAGAGAAACAACAGCTGCTATGAATTTAAATAACTTTTTCATGGTAAACTCCTTTCATCTTCCCTTATCAGTATATACGTTGCTAAGTGAGATATTCAACCCTACCTAACATTTCACCAACTAACCTATATGAGTAGTAAGCGAACGATACCTGTCACTATTCAACTTTATGGCCTCATAGCATTAATTTATGCCTGCAAAGTGTAAAAAGTACACTTTAG
>JAEYWQ010000010.1 GCA_023428885.1 Bacillota bacterium | reverse complement strand
AGTCAGTCCTAGCCCTAGCCCCTGAATTAGAAGTTAAAGAGAATAAGAAGTTTTATCCTTGCCAGATCAGCGCTATGCGCGAACTTGATAAGAATGCAATGGTGGAAACCCAGATGATTAGTCCCTTCCTAGCTCAAAAAGATGGGAATACTGGTTTTATTGTGTCTGAGGATGAGTCCATCAGTATCATGGTTAATGAAGAAGATCATCTTCATATTCAGACAGTTTATCCCGGTATGGATATGAGCAAAGCCCTAGAGGAAGCCATGAAGGTGGACGATTACTTTAGCGATCGCTTTGGCTATGCCTTTGATGATCGTTATGGTTATCTTACAAGTTGTCCAACCAATGTTGGAACTGGACTTCGTGCCTCTTATATTATGTTCTTACCTGCGCTTAGTATGGGTGGTAAGATGGAGAAGTTATCAGAAGAGATTAGTAAATATGGAGCACAGATTCGTGGTATCTATGGAGACAATTCCAAGAACTATGGTCATATGTTTATCATCTCGAATAAGACATCCTTAGGCCGGTCTGAAGTAGAAATTATTGATAATCTGGATCAGATAGTTACTCAAGCGATGAATCAAGAACGTAAGAGAAGAGAATACATTTTAACTGTGAATAGTGATGAAATTGAAGATAAGGTATATCGTTCCTATGGAGTGTTAAAATATGCGAAGAAGGTTAGCACATCGGATGCTATGCTAATGTTATCTCAGCTAAAGTTTGGTAACGATGCGAATGTGATTCAATTTAAAGAGGAGTGCAATATCTTACAGCTTATGATGGAAATCACACCTGCGAATTTTCAAAAGATTATAGGTAAGACGATCAATCGTACCGAGAGAGACCGTTACCGCGCAGAGTATCTAAATCAGAAATTGCCAGAATTAAAATAAAGCATTATGCTACAGCCATCGGCTGAAAGCAAGAGGATGCACATAAATTGCAAACGCAATAGTAAACTTGTTAACAAGTTGAATATGCAGAAAGAGGATTGAATGAAAGATAGATTTACAGATAATGCAAGAGAAGCAATTAGAATTGCAACCGATGTTGCATTTCGACTTTCTCATAACTATATAGGAACCGAACATCTACTAATTGGTCTTATTCGTGCAGAAGGTGTTGCTGCCAAAGTATTAGAAACCAATGGAGTAGATGAAGATAAAGTATTAGAGCTAGTGAATCAGCTCATAGCACCAAATACACAGATTAAGATGCTTGGTACCAACAGCTTTACAAGTCGTGCCAGAAATATTCTAGAGCAAAGTAGCAAAGAAGCAATGAAGATGAATACAGAACAGATTGGTTCTGAGCATATCTTAATTGCCTTATTAAAAGAGAGTGACTGTATAGCAGTACGCTTACTTAACACCCTGGGAATTAATCTGCAGAAGTTATATGTAGATACACTTGCTGCCGCGGGCATAGATTTAAACTCAGCAAAAAGCGAGTTTAGTATGTCAAAAGGGAAGGGAAAAGCTAAGTCATCAACTCCAACCTTAGACCAATTTAGTCGTAATCTTACTGATTATGCAAAAGAAGGAAAATTGGATCCTGTCATTGGCCGTGAAAGCGAAATCACCCGTGTGATCCAGATCTTAAGTAGAAGAACGAAAAACAATCCATGCCTTGTTGGTGAACCAGGGGTTGGTAAAACAGCGATTGCCGAAGGCTTGGCATTAAAGATTGTAGATGGTGACGTTCCTGATACCATTAAGGATAAGAGAGTTATGACACTTGACCTATCTGGTATGGTGGCAGGATCCAAATACCGTGGTGAATTCGAAGAGAGAATCAAGAAGGTAATTGCAGAAGTCATCTATGATGGTAATGTGTTGTTATTCTTAGATGAGCTTCACACCATTATTGGAGCAGGTGGAGCAGAAGGCGCAATCGATGCCTCCAATATTTTAAAACCTTCCTTAGCACGTGGTGAATTGCAATTAATTGGTGCCACAACCAGAGAAGAATATCGGAAGTATATTGAAAAGGATGCGGCACTTGAACGCAGATTTCAACCAGTGATTGTAGAAGAGCCTAGTGAGGAGGAGACAATTCAGATCCTTTATGGTTTAAGAGAAAGTTATGAAGCACACCATAATGTAACGATTACAAATGATGCCATAGAAGCAGCAGTGAAGTTGTCAAAACGTTATATCAATGATCGATTCTTACCAGATAAAGCCATCGATGTAATGGACGAGGCATCCTCTAAGGTTCGCTTAAGTACCTTTGTGGATTCTCCCAAGGTAAAAGAATTAGAAGAAAAGATTAAGGAATTAGAGGCAGAGAAGGAAGAGGCAATCAAAGAGGAAGCCTTTGAACTCGCTTCGGAAATAAAAAAGAAACAAGATAAAGCAAGAGACATGTTGAACCGGCATAAAATTGAACATGAGAAGGAACGAGAGGAGAAAAAACTATTCGTTACGGAAGCTCAAATTGCCGAAGTTATCGCTGGATGGACTAAGATTCCTGTGAAGAAATTAGAAGAAGAAGAGAGCGAACGCTTAATGCAGCTAGAGAATATTCTTCATCAGCGTGTGGTTGGTCAATCTGAGGCAGTAACTGCTGTAGCAAAGGCAATACGTAGAGGTAGAGTTGGACTAAAAGATCCAAATCGTCCAATTGGATCCTTCCTATTCCTCGGTCCAACCGGCGTTGGTAAAACAGAATTGTCCAAAGCTCTTGCAGAAGCTATGTTTGGTAATGAAACATCTATGATTCGTGTAGATATGTCAGAATATATGGAGAAACATAGTGTTTCTAAAATGATCGGTTCACCTCCAGGTTATGTAGGTTATGATGAGGGTGGCCAACTTAGTGAAAAAGTTCGTAGAAATCCATATTCTGTGATCTTATTCGATGAAATTGAAAAAGCTCATCCAGATGTCTTCAATATCTTATTGCAGGTACTTGACGATGGTCATATTACCGATGCTCAGGGCAGAAAGGTAAGCTTTAAGAATACAATTATTATTATGACCTCCAATGCAGGTGCACAAAGTATCATTTCTCCGAAGAAATTAGGATTTACTTCTGTTACCGACGAGAGTGCAGATTACAAACGCATGAAAGAAGGGGTAATGGAAGAGGTGAAACGCTTATTTAAGCCTGAATTCATTAATCGAATCGATGAGATTATTGTATTCCATTCCTTAAGCAAAGAAGATATTAAGAATATCGTTCGTATCATGTTGGCATCCATCGAGAAACGATGCAAACAACAGATGAATTTGAGCTTAAAGATAGAAGAAAGAGTGCTTGACTTCATTGCTGAGAAAGGATTTGATGATAAATATGGAGCTAGACCGATACGTCGTGCGATTCAATCACACATCGAAGATGGTTTGGCAGAGGAAATCCTGGAAGGTCATATCGTATCGGGGGACACTGTTACGATTGATTATATAGACAGTAAAGTAGTCATGACACCTAAGAAAAAACGAGCAAAAAAAATAAAATAATCCAAATCAACAAGAAAAACTCTATTAAACCACAAAGAATTAGTAGCATTCTAACAGGCTTTATATTATAATTGATTTATATTTAATAACTATTCAATGAACCATGCAATGGTTTTAGTTTTTCAGTATGAATTGGATCAATCGATACAATGGCATCTATTGATTCCATTTAATTGTGAAGATACGGAACAGTTATTTCAATCAAACAGTTGCATAACTACCAGGAGGATAAGAAAATGGCATTAAATGAAGCTTTAATTCGCGAAGAGAATGATGGAACAATAAGCTTTGGTGACTATACGTTAGAAACAAAATCTAAGAAGTCTGATTTCGAGTATAATGGTGATATATATAAAGTGAAAACGTTTTTTGAAATTACCAAATTAGAGAAGAATGGATTGTTCCTATATGAATCAGTTCCTGGTACTGCAGTTTATCACTTAAGTGTAACAGAAAAAGAAGTTAGCTTTTTGGTAAGTGGTAAAGAGGATGCTCAAATCACATTGGAATTAGAAGCAGAAAAGGATTACAAGATTCTAATTGATGACACCAATGTTGGTAAGATGAAAACAAATCTTGGTGGAAAGCTTGTATTAAGCGTTGAACTTTCACCAGAGAAGCAAGTTCAAATCAAAGTAATCAAATGTTAATTATAAGTTAATTCATAAAAAATTGCCGCCTTTTTTATAAAGGCGGCATATTTCAGAGTGAGGTAAGCATGGCAAAGAAGAGTTCGGTATTTTTTTGTAAAGAATGTGGTTTTGAATCCACGAAATGGGTGGGACAATGTCCAGGTTGTAAAACTTGGAATTCTTTTACCGAAGAGCCTATTGTGAAGAAAGCTTCCAAAGCTAACGTAGGTGTATCCAACTTTTCTGAACCTCAATACTTATCTCATGTAAAAACTTATGAGGATGAACGTACTAAAATTGGGATTAGCGAATTTGATCGTGTCTTAGGCGGTGGAATTGTAAGTGGATCCTTGGTGTTAGTTGGTGGTGACCCTGGTATCGGTAAATCCACCTTACTCTTGCAGATGTGTAAGCTATTATCAGAACAGGGGCGTAAAGTACTTTATATCTCGGGAGAAGAATCTTTACGGCAGATTAAGATGAGAGCAGAGCGTCTGGGTGAATTTAAGGGCGAATTACTTCTCTTATCTGAGACAAATTTAGATCACATTCAGTCGATGATAGAAAAGGACAAACCTGAAATTATGGTAGTAGACTCTATACAAACCATGTTTAAGGAAGAAGTAGCAGCCTCACCAGGAAGCGTAAGTCAAGTTCGAGAATCCACAGCTAGCTTAATGCATATGGCTAAAGGTTTGGGTGTTACTATTTTTATCGTTGGTCATGTAACCAAAGAAGGAGTGGTGGCAGGGCCTAGGGTATTAGAGCATATGGTTGATACAGTGTTATACTTCGAAGGTGATAATACTGCAGCCTACCGTATCCTACGAGCAGTAAAGAATCGATTTGGCTCTACAAATGAAATTGGCGTATTTGAAATGAAGAATACTGGTCTTTGTGAAGTGACCAATCCTTCTGAATATATGCTGCAAGGAAAACCAGAAGATGAACCTGGATCAGTAATCGCAGCTTCCATGGAGGGAACACGAACAATTCTAGTAGAAGTTCAAGCGCTAGTATGCAAGACATACTATAATATGCCAAGAAGAACAGCTGCTGGAACCGATTATAACCGTGTGAATTTATTGCTTGCAGTCTTAGAAAAGCGCCTTGGTATTCAGATGTCTACCTGTGACGCTTATGTAAATGTAGCAGGTGGTATGAAAATTAATGAACCAGCTTTAGATTTAGCGATTATAACAGCAATTTTATCTTCTTATCGAAATCGCTCCCTAAGTAGTAAAACAATCGTATTCGGGGAGGTAGGATTAACGGGAGAAGTAAGGGCTGTTAGTATGGCAGAACAGCGTGTATTAGACGCTAAAAAGATGGGCTATGAGGTTTGTGTATTACCTCAAGTGAACAAAGACCATATTAAAATCGCTGGAATTCAATTAGTTGGAATTAAGAATGTTAAGGAATTGAATCAAATACTGCACGAATAAATTATGGGGGTTTGTATGCAGCAACGCATGATGGAGATCATAAATCGATTAAGGATGAATCAGGAGAGGGTTGAGAAGACTTCTTTTGATGCTATTAACCAACATGACAAGGTCATGAACTTAGTTTCCAAACTTGTCGTGGATATGGACTGTATGATGACGAAATTAGAAACGATGAATTATACCTTAGAAGACACCATAGGAAACCTATGTTGTGAAACAGATTTCGAGGTGAAACAGACATTGATTAGTATGTCTGAGTTAATAGAGGAACAGTGTGGTGCGATTATTGACATCAGTCAATTACTACAGGAGATTATGGATGAGCAAGAAGTAGAGAGTGAAGTGATTCACGAGATGGAAGCTCATATAGCTGATAACCGTGAGATACTGGACGAAGATTTAGATACATAATAAAAAGCTGCCGATTTGGCAGCTTTTTTTGAATCATAGGAAATTACGTCGCAATATCCTATGATTTAAAGGCACTTCGTGCCGAGATGCTAAAGGATTTATTCCTTTGAAACCCGCTCGGAGTCGAGTGTGTCTGCAGTGCAGGCGCTCTTTAAGAAACTCTTAAGGTTTGCAGGGTTGACAGTTTGTTATATTTTCTATATGCTTAGATAGAAAATATTATCAATTTCACCTTTTTCATTCAGAAAACTGATTATATGGTAAATCATATTAATATGCATTAGGTGATAAAATGGAAAGGAAGTATTTGGGTTGTGAAGAGAATACTAAACTATATGAAACGTCATAAACTACGGATTGTATTACTTGCATTAATTGCTGTCTTTTTGATTGTAGGCTTTCTAGGGTTTCGCTTGCTAGTAAAGGTGGGGAATATCAAGTATCTATATAATTATCAGCATAATACCCAGGGAAGTTTGCCAGTAGAACAACACCTTGAGAATAAATTAAACGCAAATGTAGCAACGGCTAGTGCAGTGCAAGCTACACAGCCAAGCAATTGGAATATCTCTACTCGTATTCAAGTAGATGGTGTAGAGGTTAGTTCTTATACAAGAAGTAAGCCAATCTATTTCACCTCTGACTACTTAAAGAATTTTACTCAGACCAAGGGGATTTTAACCTTTCGGGGAGATTACATGAGAAATCTTCAAACTTATGGAACGGCTAATATCCTGGAGCAGAAGTTCAGTGATGATATCTGGAGTTTTTCCACCGGTAAGGTTTTAAAGAGTAATGGAGTAGATTACTGGTCTGGTAACGGTTGGACAGGCCAGCCTTTGGTGGTTCAATGGGATGATGACACCAAGCGTGTGATGAATTTATATGCATCTGCGAAGAACAAGGCAGACTTAATTGAAGTGATTTATCCGGGTATGGATGGGTTTATTCACTTTTTAGATATGGAAACCGGTGAACCAACCAGGGACGCCGTTAACGTCGGTATGACCTTTAAAGGAACTGCATCCATACATCCTGGTGGAATCCCAATGATTGTGTTGGGTTCTGGAGATGCTCAGACAGGAATGTTTGGGGAAGTAATTAGTCCAAGAATCTATATCTATAGCCTAATTGATGGCAAGAAACTGTATGAATTTGCAGCAAATGATGAGATGGCTCCTCGTGTATGGCATGCCTTCGATAGCTCTGCAATCTTCCATGCCGAAACGGACACCTTAATTAGCATTGGTGAAAATGGCGTGATCTATACCTTGAAGTTAAATACCTCTTATGATAAGGCAAGCGGAAAACTATCCATTCATCCGTCAGAAGAAGTCAAGGTTGCATATAGTCCGGAACGTAACTCTGAGGATAGTTATCTGTGGGGAAGTGAAAGTAGCGCAAGTGTATGGCAGAACTACCTATTCTTAGGGGATAATGGTGGTATCGTATATTGTATCGACTTAAATACCATGCAGATGGTTTGGACTCAGGATGTGTATGATGATGTGAATTCCTCTGTCATCTTTGAAGAAGATGACCTTGGCAACAAGTATCTTTATGTGGCTACTACTTTAAAATATGCAACAAATTCCCACAATATCGGAGAGGCTAATGTATTCAAACTCAATGCAATGACTGGTGAGATCATCTGGAGGAAACCTTATGAGGTTCACACAGTCAAAGGCTTAGCAGGTGGTTTCTTAGCAACCGGCATCTTGGGTAAAGGGATTGTAGAAGATTATCTATACTATTTTGTATCTAAAACACCTGAGATCGATGGTGGATATCTGGTAGCATTAAATAAAGAGACTGGGGAAGAAATCTGGAGACTTGATCCGGGTACAGATTCCTGGAGTTCAGCGAATATGTTATATACCGAGGAAGGACAAGCTTATCTGGTTCAGGGTGGTTATGATGGAAATCTGATGCTGATTAACGCTACGACTGGCGAAGTCTTAGATCGTGTATACTTAGGCGGGGGAGGAATCGAAGCTACCTGCGCTGTCTTTGGTAATCATATTGTTGTTGGTAGCAGAAATGAAAAGATTGTTGGGGTGACTGTAAAATGATGAAGACAATTCACAAAATAATGACTGTAACTGTTCTTTTCCTTGCTATATTAGTTGCAGCAGCTCTGCAGTTGTTCCGAGAAGATAAAGGT